>DATCZY010000437.1:0-16518 GCA_036525655.1 Lysobacterales bacterium
CCTGATTTTAATCAACGTCAAAGATCGTCATGCAGCCGCTGTTGGCGCATGGGGCCTCACTGGGATAAGCTTCTGTCTCGGATACATTCAATAAAAATGAACATCCAAAGGGCAGAATGCTGAATAAACTCAAAATCATAATCCTGTTGTTTCTATCGATGCTGAGCGCTTGCGGGCAAGCCCCGGACAGCGGTAGCGGGTCGGCGGCCAAGATATACAGACATGCCATGGACGGAGCCCCGGGCTCACTCGACCCCGCCCAGGCGGCCTCGATATATGCCAACTTCATCGTGGTAAACCTCTACGACACCCTTTACCGTTACAAGTATCTCGCCCGGCCCTACCAGTTGCAGCCCAACCTGGCCGCGGCGATGCCCGAAGTCTCCCAAGACGGCTTAACGCTGACCATACGCATCAAGCAGGGTGTTTTTTTCAACGATGATCCTGCCTTCGAAGCCGGGCATGGCCGGGAAGTCAAGGCACATGACTTCGTCTACTCCATCAAGCGGCACTTTGATCCCAATACACGCTCCCAGGGAACGTGGTTATGGCAGGGCCGGATCAAGGGCCTGGATCTATGGAAAACCGAGGGCTCGAACTATGACCGGGAAATCGAGGGTCTGCGGGCCGTGGATGATTACACGATTCAAATTACACTGACACAGCCATTCCCGCAGTTGGTGCATACGCTGACACAAGGTTATGCCGCGATCGTACCGAAGGAAGCAGTTGAAAAATACGGGCAGGTTTTTTCCAGCCACCCGGTGGGTTCCGGCCCGTTCAGGTTGACGTCCCGTGATGGTGTGCGCGCGGTGCTGGTCAAAAACCCGGATTTTCGGCGCGAACCGTTTGACCTGGCAGCGGAGGGTTTTGACCCGGCCACGGAGGTCATCCCGGAAATGCAAAAACTGCAGGGCAAAATACCCCCGTTTATCGATCAACTTGAGTTTGAATTCGTGCCCGAGGGCGCGGCCCGTTGGAACGCTTTCTCCGCGGGCGAGTTGAATTTCATCAAGGTCCCAGTCAGCCAGTTCGACAGCATTCTGAGCCAGCGCACACCACCCGCCCTCAACCCGCAGTTCGCCGAGCGCTACGCATTCGAGGCATCACCCGAGTCCGGGTTTATTTATACCAATTTCAATATGGCCGATGAACGCCTTGGCTATCACCCCGACCCTGAACAAAACCGCCGCAATCATGCCCTGCGCTGCGCCATGGTGAAGGCTTTCGACTGGAACAAAAACAACGAGATATTCTTTTACAACATTGGCCGTGTTTTTCCAGGAATCATCCCACCCGCAGTGCCCGAATACGACGCCCAGGGTGATACATCCTATATCCGGCATGACCTGCAGGGCGCCAGGGACCTGTTGCAGGCAAACGGCTGGAACGAGGATACCTTGCCGACTCTCGAATACGGGTTTCCCAACGGGGTGACCGAACGGCAGGCCTTCGAACAATTTCGTAATTTCATGATGACCGCCGGCTTCCCTGCGGACAAGGTCCGCCCGCTGATTTTCGCCACCTACGGTGATTACCAGCGGGCCTATTCCCAGGGCAAGGTGAGCCTGATCAACAGCAGCTGGACAATGGATTACCCGGACGCCGAAAACCTCATGCAGCTGTATTACGGTCCCAATGCCGCGCCCGGATCAAACTCGGCCAGTTATAATAATCCGGACTATAACCGCCTGTATGAACTCAGCGCGGTGATGAGCGAATCACCCGAACGGACAGCAATTTACCGGGAAATGAATCAATTACTGATGAGTGACTGCGTGGGCATCACCGGTATTTCAAGAACCCTGCTCTTTCTGTGGGACAAAAAATTCATCATGAAGCCGGACCGCTCCTTTCTCGGCGGTTACTTTTTGCGTTTCGTTGACATCGCGGGGCCGGTAAGCACGCAGCAATGAATGGTCCCTTCCTCACCCGCAGGTTGCTGTACGGCGTGCCTTTGATGCTGGGTGTCACTTTTATCAGTTTTTTACTGATGGTTTATTTTGGCCCAGACAAGACCTATGAACTCCTCGGTAAAAACCCCACTGCACAACAGATCACCGAGGTCCGGCATGCATTGGGTTACGATCGCCCTTTCCTGCTGCGTTATGGCGACTATGTCAGGCAACTGGTCACCCTGGACCTGGGGCTCTCCGACTCCACCGGCGAACCCGTATCGGCAATCCTGGTCCGCACCCTGCCCGTGTCGCTCGCACTCGTCGTGCCCGGCTTTATTATTGGTAACCTGCTGGGCCTGGCGCTTGGCTTGCTCGCCGCATGGCACCGCGGGCAGTGGCTGGACAAGCTGGTCATGAGCGCCTCGGTGGTTGGCATGAGCATCAGTTTCCTGGTCATCATCATCGGGCTGCAGGTGCTGTTGTGCACACCCTATGGCCTTAATTTATTCCCGGTTCGCGGCTGGCAGGTGCATGACCCCGGGTCCTATCTGTATTACGTGACCGTTCCTACGCTGGCGTTGGTGCTCGTAACACTGGGATACAACACGCGCTTTTACAGGGCCATCATGGCCGATGAAATCGAGCGCGATCATATCCGGGCCCTCAGGGCCTTCGGCGCGGGGCCCGCGGAACTCCTGTTTAAACACGTATTGAAGAACAGCCTGATCCCGGTGCTCACGAGGTTCATGTTCTCGGTGCCTTTCGTATTGATATCAGGCAGCCTGCTACTGGAAAGTTATTTCGGCATTCCCGGTGTCGGGCTGGTCACGTTCAACGCAATTACCAGCGGCGACCAGCCCATACTCAAAGCCGTGATTGGACTCACAGGCGTGCTGTTCGTCGTGGCGCTGACGGTCAATGACATTCTTTACAGCATCGTTGATCCACGGGTTGCAAAATCATGATGCGGGATACCTGGCAACGACTGAGATCCGACCCCTACGGCATGGGCGGTCTCATCGTGGTCACGATTTTCGCAGTGGTCGCAGTCTGTGTCTGGACCGGACTGCTTGGCCAGGGCTGGTCAGAGGTCAGCGGCAACCGCTATGAGGGCGTCAGCGCCACGCACTTGTTTGGCACCAATCTGCTTGGCCAGGACATCCTCAATCGTACGCTTTTCGGCACGGCAACCGCTTTTGAAGTGGGCCTGATGGTCACCGTTTGCTCCACGCTGCTGGGCACCCTGCTCGGCGGCCTGGCCGGTTGGTACAGTCATGGCTGGCTGGATGAAATCATCCTGTGGGCCAAAGGCGTACTGGACTCGATCCCGTTTTACCTTTTTGCCGCGGCCGTCGCGTTCGCGCTGCAGGGAAACCCCTGGGCCATGCACCTGGCGATGATCATTACGTTCTGGACGACGACCGCGCGTATCATCCGCGGCGAAGTCATACGGATAAAAGAACGGGAGTTCATCGAAGCTGCACGTGCGATCGGCCTGCCCGGTCTTAAAACCGTGTTCCGGCACGTATTGCCCAATACCGTTCACATCCTGCTGGTCCAGGGGACCATCGTGTTCGTGGCCGCCATCAACACCGAGGTCATACTGAGTTTCCTGGGTCTCGGCATCCAGGACGGCGTCAGCTGGGGACTTATGCTGGCAGAAAGCTCGCAGGAAGTCCTGGCCGGTCATTTTGGAAACTTCATTGCTGCGGGCGCCTCGCTTTTTCTATTGCTCATGGGGTTCAACCTGTTGGCCGATGCCCTGCAGGATGCACTGGATATGCGCAGGTTACCCGGTTGAACACACCTGCCCTCAGTGTAAAAAACCTCAGTGTCTGGTTTGAGACGGAATCAGGGCGTATACCGGTCGTGGACCGGGTTGGTTTCAGTATCAACGCGGGTGATGCCACCGGACTGGTTGGAGAATCAGGTTGCGGAAAAACCATGACGGCCATGGCCATACTCGGCTTGCTGCCGTCAACCGGAGTCAGTGTCAGGGCCGATGCTATCGAGATTAACGGCCGGGATATATACAACCTCAATGCGCGTCAAAGACGTGCCGTGCTCGGACGCGACATCGCGATGATATTCCAGCAACCCGCCACTGCGCTCGATCCTGTTTTCACCATGGGGCAGCAGATCGGGGCGGTCTACAAACGTCACTTTGGCGGCAGTCAACAGCATGTCCGGCAGACCATGCTCGATGCGCTCCGTAGCGTCGGTTTCAACCATGCAGAAGACATCGCTGCCGCCTACCCGCACCAATTATCCGGTGGTATGCGCCAATTGGCGATGATTGCCATGGCAACGGTGTGTAAACCTGCTGTCATTATCGCGGATGAGCCAACCACGGCCCTCGACAGCAGTAGCCGCGCGCTGATCCTGCAAAAGCTCCAACACCTGCAGACACGGCACCAGACGGCCATCCTGTACATCAGTCACGACCTCGCCGTGGTCAGGCAAAGCTGCCACGACGTCATGGTCATGTATTGCGGCCGGATCATGGAAACAACCGATTGCCAAAGCCTGTTTTCCCATGCCCGGCATCCGTACAGCGCCGGTCTGTTGTCATGCATTCCCCGGATCAGCGCCACGCGGCCCCCGCCGATCAGTTCGATACCCGGCCAGGTTCCTGCGCCAACGGACCTGCCCGCGGGATGCCACTTTGCGCCGAGATGCACCAGGGCCGAGACCCGATGCCGGCAGGCGGTGCCGGAACTCGATGATCAAAACGGCAGGGGTGCAGCCTGCTTCAGGCCCTTGTGATGAATACACCCACGCATGCAGCGACACCACCATTGCTTGAACTGAAGGATTTGTCCCTGAGTTTTCAGCAGCATGAGAGAGTCGCAGTCGATCGTGTCAGTTTGAAGATTGTCGCGGGCAGCACCCTCGGCCTGGTAGGCGCGTCAGGCGCCGGAAAAAGCAGCATTGCACGCGCCATCCTGGGTCTGATAAGGCCAGATTCGGGTGATATTCTGTTCAAGGGCGAGCATATCGACCGCATGAATCCACGGCAGCTGAAATCAACGCGCCAACGCATTCAACTGGTTTTCCAGGACCCATCCGTCTCGTTGAGCCCCAGGCGTACGGTGGGACAGACACTGCTGGAACCACTGCAGCATTTCGGCATAGGAGACGCAAACTACCAGCGCGAAAAAACAGCGCAGATTTTGCATACCGTCGGCCTTGATCCGAGTGCGCTGAAACGCTACCCGCACCAGTTTTCGAGCGGACAGCAACAGCGCATTGCGATTGCCAGGGCGCTGGTTACGGATCCGGAACTGCTCATAGCGGACGAGGCTGTTTCGTCGCTGGATGTATCCATACAGGCGCAAATCCTGCAATTGATTCAGGTGCTGCAAAGGGATTTCGGTATCACGTTCCTGTTTATTTCCCATGACCTGGCGGTCATCCGGCAAATCGCAGACGATGTTGCGGTGATGTACCGGGGCCAGTTACTGGAACAATCACCGGCTGACCGGTTTTTCAGTCAACCGGCCCATCCCTACGGCAGGACCCTGCTGTCTTTCGCACGCGGCCAGACACCCGCGGGCTGGACGGAAGAAAAATGGTACCTGGAGCGCAGCAGTAACACTGCGGGCAAAGCAACAGCCTGCGTGTTCGCCGGCTTTTGTCCGGAAAAAATGCCGGTTTGCGAGACAACAGAGCCTGCATGGCGTTATATTCAAAACGAAAACCAACCCACCTTGGGGCCGCATTGCGTAAAATGCCACCTATATAATGAAGCGAATACCAATGACTATTGAGAATCTGAATTGTAGAAAACACCACGTGTTATGCCTGCTGGTATTGCTGGTTGTTCTGTGCACGGCTTGCAGTTCAAAGCTCGTGCGCGGAGAACCGCCGGTTATACGCATGACTGAAATCAGCCACAAGGACGGTAAAATCAGTCTGCAATTGAGCATGCGCAACCTCAATGGGGTTGACCTCAATGTGCAAAAAATCGAATTTCGCCTGACCGTCAAGAAAGATGAAGACAGGGATGAAAACGAATTAATTGCCTACGAAGGCCCGGTGGGAACCAACATAGTTGCCAATGGTACTGAATCGTGGTCGGTGGACGCTGTCGAAAGCGAAGCCAGCCGGAAACTTCTGGACTCATTGGAAAGCGGTGACGTCATCAGCCTGCCATATAAGCTGAAAGGTTCGATCAGCAGTGCGGACGACGGCACCATGCGTTTTGAATACGAAGGGCATATCTATCCCCTTCCAGGTAAACCGGGGTATTTCCGCTAGGGAGAATTTGCGGTTTGACCCGTGGAGATTCGCCGGTTAGTCTTTAGCTAGAATCAATTTGGGGCGGGAACAGGTCATGTCTTTTCATATCAGCTTTACGCTCAGCCCATCAGACCTGGAATTCTTCAGGGGTGTCATGCAGCGCGCACGTGAGAAATGCAGCGGTGTTTCCCAGCAACAGATCATCGCCAAAGCCAACAATTTACTGGAAAAGGTAAACAGTTCTGACACAGCAGACTTTATCCGCGATCACATGAGCCAACTCGAGACCCTGATCGGCATGACTTTGGATGAGGGCTGGGGCTTGATCGAGGAAGACAAGGAGCGCGTTCTTACGGCGTTGGCGTATTTCTCCGAGCCGCAGGATCTGATACCGGATGACACACCCGGGCTCGGTTATCTCGATGATGCGATCATGATCGAGATTGTCTGCAAAGCACTCGAACACGAGATCCAGGCTTACAGGGAATTCCTGATCTTCCGCAACACCGAAAGCAATCACCGCGTAGAAGGTGCCGCGCCATTGCAAAGGACTGACTGGCTCGAACAGCGCCGTCAGCAATTACACGAACGCATGCGCCGCAGACGTGAGGGCCAGGCCAACGCCAATAAAACCAAGTCGCCGTTCTCGTTGTTCTGAGAGGTTCTTGCGGTTTTGCTGAGAACCGTTTTTACATTTGCACCGGCATGTGCGCAATTCCGTCTTCATCAGACTCGTCCCCGCAAACATGGAAGCCCAGGGACAGATAAAATCCCTGCAAAGCGGACTTCATTGGCCCCAGGCGGTACCAGAACCATTGCAGAACCGGCTGGCCCGGGACTTCCTGTCTGGTACTTCTCATATGCGGATTATCACTTACAATTAGCGTTCAAACACGAATAATGGAAAATCCAGTTTCATGACGTCGATCCTGCATCAATATATCCTGGTCGGGATAGAGACCGATCCGACCCGCTACCATGGCGAACACGCCATCCGGCCTGCACTGCTGGAACGCGCGGCTGCGGAGCAGGTATTGGCCCACATTGCAGCCGACCTGACCGGTATGTTTCCGGCTGTCAGTCGCTGCACCCTGAGCATGGCCGGCGCCCTGTTCGATCAAACCCAGGTACTGCAGCCACGTCTTCCGGTCTACACAGCGCTGGAAACACTGCAGCAAGCGAGTAATCCGGGTGCCGACTTCCAGGCGCGCTTGCTGAGCATCGGCACCAGTGAGGGGCAGATGCCGTTGCCGGAATTACAACCCTTTGAAAAAATCCCACTGGGTTTGCTGCAGGTTTTGCCCTTGCTCATTAGCGGTCCGGCAGACCAGGTTAAAGAACTCGCAGCCGGGATGGAGCATCGATTCATCGAGCAGGGCCAGGTCTCCGCCCATTCCGCCAAGGCGTTGGAGTCGCAATTCCGGGTTTCCGTCAATCACGCGCGCTTCATGACCCTTACTGACCTCAACGCCATGCTGCGCCTGCAGTTGGAGCACTACGGTTTTCTGCCATTGTGGGAATTGCTGGATGCGGCCATAAATGCCTCCGCCTCCGAACTCGAAGTCAGCACCCCGGGCGGGCTCAGATTCAAGTGGCAGGATGATGCCGTACACAGTTTTTTTGAATCATTTGATTGGTGGGCCCAGTATGGCAGTGGTGTGCAAGTGCAAGCCGGCAAGCAGCAATTGCAAGCCGCCTACGCCAACTGGACACGCGAATACCGTCGTTACCTTACCATGCTGACTGCCCACGGCGTCAGGGTCAGCCAACACCTGCCGGGCCTGGATGACACCGAGTTAACGCATTCCTTTCTGCTGGAAGAATCCACCAATATCCCGGAGACATCCGCAGCACCGGTTACCGCCCACAGCGTTGATGACCTGGGCACCATAGCGGTCACCGTCGTCAATGGTAGGCGGCAGATGAACTTCTATCCGCTTAAGGCCAGTGGCCTCAACGACCTGCACCGGTTCATCCGCGAGCAGGGCTACAGCGGAGACATCGCTTTCCCGGGCCGGCTTTGTTACGACGAAAGCACACGCCAGCTTATTGCTGAATCCCTGCCGGGCTGACCCGCATATCGGAGCGGTAGCCCGGAAAAAGACGCAACCCAGGTGCGGACGCGTACAGGGACGCAAGCCGGTCCTGGCGCCACCAGGTGGCATCTTCGGCTCAGGTCATTTGCCCATTTGGTCTTTAGCCCGCCATTGATTATGATAAAGGGTCTGAACTTACCGTTTCGTCCAGGGAGCCTCAGAGCAGATCAGAGGTTCACTGGCTTGATAGTCTGCTCCCGGCACCCCATGTAACGCCTCAACCATCATTTTAATTTTACTTAACTGGAATACTGAAATATGACCCTTAGTGACAGCACCCGCGAAAAAATTGAAAACATCATCAAACAGAACCGTGTCGTCCTGTTTATGAAGGGTTCACCAAAATCGCCGATGTGTGGCTTTTCGGCCAAAACCGTTGGCTTGCTCGACTCCGTTCTGGATAATTACAAGAGCGTAGACGTACTCGAAGACGAGGAAATCCGCGAAGGTATCAAGATCTATGGCGACTGGCCGACGATTCCGCAACTGTATATCGACGGCGAACTGGTGGGTGGCTGCGACATCGTTACGTCCATGTTCAACAGCTGCGAGCTGCATGAAATGCTGGGTGTTGAGGCTCCGCAACGGACCGCGCCGGAAGTGACCATCACCGATGCGGCCGCCGAGAAGATCCGTGAGGCCATGGCCGGCCACGAAGGTATTGGCCTGCATTTTGCCATCGATGCCGGCTGGCAGTCCCAATTCAATGTCGCACCGGCCGAAGGACACGAAATCAAGATCGAAACCAACGGCATCACCATGTATTTCGACCTGGCTTCGGCGCAACGCGCCAATGGCGCAATCATTGACTGGGTTGAAACATTGCAGGGTTCGGGTCTGACGATTCATCTGCCAATGGCGCCCGCTCCCGTGAAGCAAATGAGCGTGGCCGAACTCAAGAGCCAACTGGAAAGCAACAGCGTGATCCTGATCGATGTCCGCGGCAGCGAAGAACGTGCCCTGGCCAGCCTGGATGCAGCCAAGGCAATGAACGACGAAACCATGAAAGCCATAGAGGCGATGCCAAAGGATACGGCGCTAGCCTTTATTTGCCATACCGGTAACCGCAGCCAGGTTGCGGGTGAGTATTTCCGCAAGCAGGGCTTTACCAATGTCAGCAATGTTGTTGGCGGTATCGATGCCTGGTCAAAGGAAATTGACCCTTCGGTGCCCCTCTACGGCGGCTACAACTAAACACAAGCTGTCAGTCGATAAGCAGGCGGCTCCGTCCGCCTGCTTTGCCGCCGGTTGGTCCGGCCGAAGACCTAATTGAATTCCGCGACCACAGGCGCGTGGTCGGATGGTCGCTCCTGGCGCCGTGGTTCCTTGTCGATATAGGCGGCACGGCAACGCTTGGCGAGCGCCTCCGAGGCCAATACCAGGTCGATCCGAAGCCCCATATCGCGTCTGAAAGCGGCCATGCGGTAATCCCACCAGCTCCAGGACTTTTCCTCCTGCTCAAACAGCCTGAAGGTGTCGGTGAGACCGAGGGCGAGCATGTCCTGGAGCGCCTTGCGCTCCGGCGTACTGCATAGAATTTTTTCGCGCCAGGCATCCGGGTCGTGTACATCTCGGTCCTCCGGTGTAATGTTGAAGTCACCCAGGACGATGAGCTGGTCAAATTTTTTCAATTCGCCTTTAATCCAGCGGGTCACCTGCTCCAGCCAGTGCAGTTTGTAGGCGAACTTTTCCGAACCCACTTCCGAACCATTCACCACGTATAAATTGATCACCCGTATGCCGCCGATTGTTGCGGCCAGGATACGCCGTTGCGGATCATCCAAACCGTCGACATCGGTCACACAATCGGTAGCCGGATCGCGGCTCAGGATGGCGACACCGTTGTAGGTTTTCTGCCCCGAGAAAACACTCTGATAGCCGGCCTCGAGCAGCGCTTCAACCGGAAAACGGTCGTCGGTCAGCTTGGTTTCCTGTAATGCCAGGATGTCAGGCCGGGCCACGTCGCACCAGGCCAGCACATGCGGTAAGCGGACACCGAGTGAATTGACATTCCACGACGCAATTTTCAGCACTTTATTTCCCCATGGCGGTGGTTGTTTTGCGACAGCCGGATTGTTGTTACCGGCCATCTTACGCATAATACCAGTTGGCAGGATACAAGCAAAAAAGCTTCAGGTTCATTATTCCAGACATCTGCTGTAACCGGTTTTTAGCGGTCTGATCCGGAAAATGCGCCAGAACAGTATTGACCTTTGGAGTGAAAATGAAAAGAGAACGCTTGTTGCGCTCGCTAACCGAATCATCACTGAGCGAAGTTCCAACGTGAAACCGGGACTGACCGGCATCACGAGAATCATCGCGGCTTCAAAAAACTCGTTGAACGGCATCCACGATGCCTGGTGTTTTGAGGCGGCGTTCAGACAGAATTCCGCGCTATCGATTTTGCTGCTGATCCTGTCGTTTCCGCTGGCGCGAACGCTGATCGAGTGGTTAATCCTGGTGATGCCGCTGTTTCTGCTGGCCATTGTGGAACTCCTCAACAGCGCGATTGAAAATGTAGTTGACCGTATTGGTCCCGAACGTCACGTGCTTTCGGGCAGGGCCAAGGATATGGCATCCGCCGCCACCCTGGTGTGCCTGATCCTGATCGGCACGGTTTGGATCAGCATGGCCTGGAGTAGATACCTTGCTTGAATACCCCTTGAAATCTGCCGCAGTTTTGTCGGTGATATGGATACTGCTGGCGGGTTGCACCGTCAGTTCAAAACAAACTGCTGAACCGGTCGATAGCTTGGAATCCGAAGCCTGCATGGTCATACCACCCAAGGAACCGGTTGCCTGCACCATGCAATACGATCCGGTTTGCGGTTGCGACGGCAAAACCTATGGCAACGCCTGCATGGCCCGCGGCGCAGGCGTCCCACACAGCACACCCAGTGCTTGTGGAGAGAACCCGAATAACTGACATGCGCATTGGAACAACTGCCATTTACCCAAACGTTTCCGCTAAGCGGAAACATCTGCCCGGAAAAATCAAATCATGAAATTGATGCTACGAATCCTGCTTGCCATAGGCCTGACCACGCTACTGACCGCCTGCCCGCAAACCAAGGAAGACCAAAACCTCTCCGAGACCCTGTTGCAATATGACACGGTCATCCGCTGGGCCCAGTGGGATGCCGCAGTTGACTTTCTGGCTCCCGAGTACCTGGAAGAACATCCGGTTTCGAGACTGGACCTCGACCGCTTGCGGTTGTTTCGCGTCACCCAGTATCTGGTTCGGTCAGCGGTCCCCATCGATGAGGGCAAGGGCCTCATACAGGTGGTAGAAATCAAGATGTTCAATAAAAACCAGGCCCGCGAACGAACCATCACCGATGAGCAGCTTTGGAAGTACGACGAGGAACTCGAGCGCTGGCAATTACACTCCGGGCTTCCCGATCCCACGCAGAACCGTTGATTCAGTCGCGCTCTACAAACCGCATAAACAATGGGCCGCTACGGTGAACTTGCCCTGCTGAGCGCTTATAAACTGCAAGTCATCGAGCATGGATTGTAACCAGGTTACGGGCAGGCCAACCGGCTTGCTCACAGAAATATTCAGCTTCGAAACAGCGCCGCTCATGAAATCCATCACCAACCGGTCGAGCGCTGACTGTTCGGGTTCTATCCATTCGATCTGGTAACTGTCACCCAGGCCCGCGATACGTGCACTGGCCTTGATGGCATCCTGGAACGAACCCGTTTTATCAACCAGCCCACGCTCTACGGCCTGTTCACCGCTCCAGACCCGGCCCTGTGCGATCTCGTCGATTTCCTCGGCGGACTTTCCCCGTGCCTTGCTGACAAGGTTGATGAACTGTTTGTATATTTTTTCGGTGCTCGACTGGAATATCCGCCGGACACCGGAATCCAAAGGCATATCAAGCCTTAATTTACCGGCCATTTCGGTCGTCCCGAAGCCGTCGGTATGCACACCGATCTTATCCAGCGTGGCGCCAAATGTCGGCAAAATTCCAAACACACCAATCGAACCGGTTATCGTCGCCGGGCTGGCCCAGACCTCGTCTGCCGCCATTGACATCCAGTAACCACCCGATGCAGCGACATTACCCATGGAAACAACCACTGTTTTACCCAAATCGCGTACCTGTTGCAGCTCCAGTCGCAAAGCCTCGGAAGCATAGGCATCGCCACCCGGACTGTTGATACGCAACACAACCGCAGCCACATTTTCATCACGGGCTGCGCGGCGCAACTGCTCCGCTGTCGATATCGATCCAATGCGGCCGGCAGGGTGATTCCCGCTGACGATTTCGCCCTCGGCAACCACGATGGCGATTCGCTTGAAGTCATTGTAGCCGACGAGTGAATCGGTCAGGGCGAGGTAGTCCTGCATGTCGACGGCACGGTAACTGTCGCCGGCCTGATCCGGCATACCACGCCTTGCCAGTTCCTGGCGCGCCTGCGGCGCCGTCATCAAACGGTCCACCAAACCGAGGTTCACCGCATACTGTGCAAAATCACCGTTAACACTTTCGATCTGGTTGGGCAGGTCATCGATGGATTCCTGCAGCGTCTTCAATATCAGACCGCGGTTTTTTGCCACCGCTTCTACATACTGCTGCCACAGGTTATTCAGCCAGAATTTACCGGCTTCCTTCGCCTCGTCAGACATGTCATCGCGAATAAACGGTTCCATCGCCGACTTGTACTTGCCGACCCTGAAGAGGTTGATCTCAATGGCCAGTTTCTCGAGACCCTCGCGGTAAAACTGCCGGTAATTTGAAAACCCGTCTATCCAGATAACACCATTCGGATTCATCCAGATCTCATCGGCCAGGGTAGCCAGGTAATACTGGTTCTGACCCAGGGAGTCCGCCAGTGCGATCACCGGTTTACCGGTAGACCGGAATGCTTCGAGGGCATGGCCCAGGTCGTTCAATGCAGCCAGGCCGACACTGCGCAAATAGCTCGGGTCAATCACAAGCTGGGTTATATCACTGTCTCCGGCGGCTCGATGGATGGCCTCCAGCATGTCCCGCAAACGGGTCTCCGAGCGCTCCTGACCAGTGGCCTCCTCGATGGCGCGGTCCAGGGGGGTGGTCGTATATTGCTCTACAACCTTGCCATAGGGACGTATGACCAGCGTTGTGTCGGGTTTGAGCCGAAACGTTTGTGGTGGTTGGAAAGCCAGAAAAACGAGATATACGAGGAGCAAAAAAAGCAGGTTAAGAAAAACCTTTCTGCTGCCATCGACAAAATGCCATACCCCCAGTGCAAATTTAACCGGGAAAGAGCGTTCTTTAGTCATGTTATTGCCTGTGAAGAATCCGTGAGGTTATTGTATGGATAGAACCCTGCAATCACAATCTACCAAAGGTCACAGGTTGTCCACGTAAACCCGCTTGCCGCACCAAACTGTCGATCAACATGCGGAAAAGGCCAACAGTTTGCCAAAAACACCATTCCCGTCCTGTAGCACAAGCCCGCTCATGTCCTATCTCATTATTTTTATTATGTTTATCGCAATGGCATGATATCTGCATCTCAATAGGTGAACAACGCAACTACTGGAGACTTAACCATGGGATCATTTTCTCGCCTACGCTATGTAATCGCCGCCAACGTCAATTCACTGCTTGAGAAAGCGGAAGACCCGGAAAAACTCTTGAGAGCGCTCATCCGTGATATGGAAGATGCCTCCGAGGACGCGCGTCTTGCCAGCGCCGACCTCCTCGCTGAACAAACCCACTTGCAGCGTCTGCAGGAGCGTTATGGAAGCGAGATTGCAGAATGGTCAGCGCGGGCGCAAAAAGCGGTGGAAACCAACCGCGATGACCTGGCCCGCACCGCACTAAAAGCCAAGGCGGAACTCGAGCAGGCACTTCAATCTGCGGCTGATGAATCCAGGAACCTGGACAGCCGGGTTACCCAGCTCGAGTTCGACATGGCAACACTGAAGAACAAGCTGGCGGAAGCCAAGACAAAGCTAAAAGACATCACCACACGCAAGACACCGGCAGGAAAAGGACGCGCTGGATTAGCGCAACATGATCTTTCGCCCGGCGAACGCAAGATGCGACGTGCAATGGGCCGTTTTGACCGCCTGCAGGCACAGGTGGAAAGGCTTGAAGCCCGCGTCCGCTCCTACGAGGTCGGCGGTGAGGCCGTCAACGCATGGCTGGCGGAAGAGACCCCGGATGATCCGGCCATTGAAGCCGAATTGCAACAGCTGAAAAACCGCATTGCACCGGCAACGCCGGAAACAGCGGTAAAAATCGAAACGGACAAAGAAGCCTGAAAGCACGTGTCAATCCCCGCGAAAGCGGGGATAAGTCCGGTGCAGCCCTCAGGTATCTGGTTTCGAATGAATCAATTGCCTGCTTTTGATCAGGAACCTGCCGAACAGCAGTACCGCGCCAAATGACAGGCCAAAGATCATGCCGATCCACATGCCTGCCGGCCCCATGGCGCGAACAAAGGTCAGGTAATAACCGACACTCAGGCCGATCAGCAGGTACGAAACGATATTGATGAACATAGGCGCCATCGTGTCCTTCAAGCCGCGTAGCGCACCGGCTGCGCAAATCTGGATACCATCAGCATATTGAAAAATGGCAGAGTAGAAAAGCAGGACAACGGCGATGCGCGTGATATCCGGGTCACCGGTATAAATCCGCACGATGAACTCCGGGAAAATCAACATCGATGCCGCGCTCAGCGTCTGTGTAAAGAGCACGATGAAAAGACCGATCAAACCCGCGTAACGGGCGGCCTCCGGCTCGCCTCTGCCGAGCGCATTACCCACGCGCGTGGTCACCGCACTGGCAAGCCCCAGCGGCACCATGAACATCAGCGCAGAATAGTTGATCGCAATCAGGTGGGCCGATGCCGGCAGTGCGCCGAGCCGCGCGATGAGCAGCGCCGCGCCAACGAACAGGCTGCCTTCGACGAAAATTCCGGTACCGATGGGCAAACCGATCCTGACCAGCCTGGATATGGCTGCCCATTGCGGCCAGTCCCAGCGTCCAAACAGGTCGAATTCCTTGAAATGCGGCTTCCAGCGGACGTAAAAAAATATCATCAGCAATTGCGCCCAGACCACGATGGCTGTGGCTATGCCGCAGCCCCTGGCGCCCAACTCGGGGAGCCCAAGCTTGCCAAACATCAGGACGTAATTGAGGGGAACATTCATCAAAATGCCCAGCAGACCCATGTACATGGTAGGCCGCGTATTACCACTGCCCTCGCTGAAAAAGCGCAGCACCAGGAGCAGGCAAATGGCCGGCGCGCACCAGCTGAGCGCGTCCATGTATTCAACTGCAGTGGGGACGATATCTGCGCCCACCGACATCCACTGCAACATGTGCCCGCCCGATCTCATGTAAAGCATATACGGGATAGACACCGCCAGGGCAACCCACATTCCCTGTCGAGCAGCAGCACCGCCTTCGGCACGGTTGCCGGCGCCATCGAGCTGTGCGACGACCGGTTGCAGGGCCATCAAGACACCCAATACAAACATCAAGGCAGCCGACCAGACCGCGCCTCCGGTCGCAATACCCGCCAGGGCGATTTCCTTGTCGGGCAACCGGCCCGCCATCAGCGTATCGACGAAATTCATGCTGAAGCTGGCGACCATGCCCACGACCACCGGCATCGCCAATTGCAGGGTTCGTAGTATTTCAGCCGGGTGATTTTTTTTATGTGTGCTTATCGTGGTCATTGGCTACAATCTGGCGTGAGCACGCATTGTAGTACATGGGGATCGAAAAGAAATGATCGAATCAGCCGGCGCAAAGATACGTAAATATGAATGCTGAGCAAACAACCACCGAAGACACACACCCTGCAGGTCAAATGCCGATAGTCACCGGTGATCCGTCGCTATCGCTTAGTGCGAAAAAACTGGCGGGATCCACCAAATGTCTGAATTGCGGCACCGAACTGAAGGGCCCTTTCTGCTACTTTTGCGGTCAGCCCGATCGCAATTTCATGCGTTTTTTCCCAGTGCTGCTCAGGGACCTGATGGAAGACCTGCTGGACCTCGATTCACGTTTCGTGCGCACCATGAAACCGTTGCTGTTCAAGCCGGGCCGCTTGACCCGGGATTACATGGAAGGCCGGCGTTTCCGCTATGCGCCACCCATGCGCCTGTATATCTTCTCGAGCATCGTCTTCTTTTTACTGGCTGCACTGCTCTCGAGCGATGCCATAAGCATAGGCGGCGTGGATGAAAACGGCAACGTCCAGGTCATCGAAACACCTGCATTCGCCGAGGCGCCAGCAACGGATCAACAAAAGGTCGAAGATGCACT
>DATCZY010000438.1:0-3153 GCA_036525655.1 Lysobacterales bacterium
TACGGGCTTGGATACGACAAGGATGTAAACATCGACGATGACGATGGCGAACCGGTTTGGCAGCTGGTTGCAGGCGAGATGTACGGAGATTCCACGCTGGGCAGATCATATCGTTACGACTGGCCATTTGACGAAAATCATATTCCGCTCGAGAAACCAACGGAGATGGATTTGCTGAGCGTAAATGATTCTGGCGCGATCATCGTGGATGACTATAACCATATCCGGGTATTCACCGGGACACGCAACAACCGCGGTCTGTATGACAGTTACACCCGCATCGTGTTTGGCATCGACAAGGGCCGCTTACCCAATTACGTACCCCCGCTCGCGGGCCGTTGGACCCTGCATGGCTTTGACGGCCAAAATGCGGAATTCACAGCCAGCGTGGAATTCCTGCAAGGCAGTTCTCAGGGCGCGAACCAATACCCTTTCACCTCGGCTGGCGGTGACTGGCTGGCCACCTGCAACGTCCTGGCACCGGGTAACGGCGACTGCGTCATCGAACGCGCCAGTGACGGCGCAAAATTTGAATTCCAGATGACTGCATTCCAGGGCAACCTTGCCCGCGGCAGCCTGGCGACCGGAAACAGCAATGCGCTCGATGGCGTCCTGGTCAGGGACCCGTGGAAATTGCCGGTCCTGCCCGACAGTCAATAGAACCTCTGTCCACAAACAGAAAAACGGCGTCCTGGGGGACACCGTTGCCAGCATTACCCGTATGTTGCCAGGCCGCTGAGAAGACCAGACCCGCTAGTCCGGGCGCGTGCTTGCCAGTACCCGCTCAACGATCACATCGTCCGCCAGGCTTTCCATTTTCCAGTTTTTAAGAAAGGCGCAGTGGCCACCGTAACGGGCGACCAACAGTTCGATGTTCTCATTATCGGGCAGGTCCACGAAGTCACTTACCGGCACGACCATATCGTCTTCGGATGTCAGGATGGTCGTGGGTATCTTTATTTTTTTGAGACGATCACCCGCTACCGAGTAACCGTCAAAATATTGGTCGAGCGTTGGAAAGTCGTAGTAACGCGTCGCCAGGAAACCGGTTCTCTCACGCAGGTTTCCAAGCTTGTACCAGGCATCAAATTCACATGAATCGGGAAACAGCGACTGTTTTACCTTGATCGATTTGGCCCATTTGCGGATGAAATAATTTTCATATCCACGCGGACCATCCTCCATTGCCTTAAGTGTATTGGAGGGTGAAATGACCGGGCAGACCGCCACCACCTGGCGCAGCGAAAGCCCGGCGTCAGGTGCTGCCATGGCCACCCTCAAGGCGAAGTTCCCACCCAGTGAATATCCCGCGAGCGCCCAATTTATCGCAGCCGTGCGCCGTTGGATATCCTGCAAAGCATGCACGACCTCCGCCAAGCGGCAGGAGTGAAAAAGCCCGGGGTTCATATGATGACTTTCGCCATGATCACGAAAATTCAGACGGAAGACGTCAAAACCGCAGTTATACAGCATACCGCCGGCAGCCACGACATAGTTGGAACGACTGCTGCCCTCCCAGCCATGAAACAGCACAACCAGGCCTTTGCTGTCGCCCGACTGCTGTGAGTAATGACCCAGCAAACGCACACCATCCCCGCCGTCCAGGACCCACTCCTGCTCTGCGTCCAGCATCGCTTTGGAGCGTCGTTTTACGATCAGCCGCCGATAGCCGCTGCTGTTGATGACAGACTGCGTGTGTGTGCTGCGTAAACCGAATGCCGGAGAAAATGAATCTCCTTGAATATTGGATCGCTTCAAAAGTTTTTTACCGGGCTTTCGTAAACGCTGACAACCGCTTCCCTGGCGCCATCTGCCAGGGCACGGCGGGGTTGATCAACGGCGCTGATGGGCGGCAAAAAATGGACCTCCGCAATCGATTTCGGTCTGGCCAGCTGCCGGCATAGATTCATCAGCATGCTCTCATCCACCCGAAACGAAACGTCCTTGTCGATAAGCCCATCACGCACATAACGAACCATGACCGGTTGCACCGGGCATCCAACATCGACCGCCGGTCGGAACATGCGCGCATGGAAAACCCGGATGGGCGCACCTGCCTGGATACCACCTTCTGGAAAGATGGCAACAGACCGGCCCTCTTGCAGGCGCTGCACCATAAGCGCACTCACATCGGCCGCCGAATCATGGTTACCACGCTGATGAAAAATGGTGCCACCAACGCGTGCTATCGACCGGAACACAGGCCAGCTCTCGATTTCCGCTTTACCGACAAAACCCATCGCGCAGGCGCCATGCAACACCGGAATATCCAGCCAGGAAATATGATTGGCCGCTATCAATACAGGCCCGGTTGGCTTATCACCGGTAACCTTTACATGTACCCCAAAAAGCCATACCAACCTGTTGGCCAGCCGGACTGCGCCCTGATCGGCTTTTCGTGAACCCTCCTCTGTATTCTGCCGCCTGTGATAATTCACGAGCACCAGTGAAGGGAGCAAAAAAAACAGTAAAAATCCAATCAATAACAGACTACGAAAAATAAACCGCAGGATAGAAGTAATTTTTGAAATCATAACCCGGTCAAGCCAATTCCGAACTTTAGAAAAGTGGCGCAAAGGTTATCACATCAGCGACAATGGTCTTTGGATCATTTTAGTTCCGTGAAGCTCGCGGCCAACAGGTGTTATGAAGCAATTTCAGGTTAAAAATATCAGCAGCGGCGCCATTTTTACCGTCAATGAGGGCGAGTCGGTTCTGAATGCGGCGCTGCGACAGGGCGTGATGCTCCCCTATAGCTGCAAGAACGGCACCTGCGGCAGTTGCAAAGGCCACTTGGAATCAGGTGAAGTGCACTACCCCTTCCATCCGCCATTGGCGTTGAGCCGTGAGGAAATCGGTGAGGGCTGCGCCCTGTTGTGCCAGGCGGAGCCGACCACTGACCTCGTGATCCGCGCCCGTGAAATCGAAGCTGTACGCGATATCCATATCCGTAAAATGCCGGCAAGGGTGATCGAAAAGAAACTGCTGGCACCCGATGTCATGCTTATCCGGATCAAGCTGCCCAGTGCCCAGCGACTGCAGTTCCTGGCCGGACAATACCTCGAGATACTATTGCCCGAAGGCAAGCGCCGGGCGTTTTCCATTGCCAGCCCACCGCAATCCGAAGATGAGATCGAACTGCATATCCGCCAT
>DATCZY010000439.1:0-6871 GCA_036525655.1 Lysobacterales bacterium
CGTTCGCCCTGGATGCAATAACCGGACCCTGCACATGCCGGTTCAGCTTGTGAAACGAACGGGATTCCAACTGGGAAATCATCATGTCGCGAAAGCCACCGACCGGAAGTGTCTCTATGTAAGGCTGGGCCTTTTCAACAAATTTTGCCCGGCCGTCCAGGCTACCGAGGTCAATACCCGCGGTAAAATGATCGAAGAAAAATTCCGACAGCGGACTGGCGTTCTCGATATGCTGCGCAAACACCGCCTCGCCATGCTTGCGAACCATGCTGTCGGGGTCTTCACCATCCGGCAGAAACAGGAACTTTGCCTGTAAGCCGTCACGCAGTTTGGGCAGGGTGGCCTCCAGTGCGCGCCAGGCCGCCTGGCGACCGGCCTTGTCTCCGTCAAAACAAAAAACCACGCTATCCGCAGAACGAAACAGCAATTCCACCTGCGATGCGGTGGTTGCGGTGCCGGATGTGGCGACCACATTCTTGAAGCCGAACTGCGCCAGTGCAACCACATCCATATAGCCCTCGACCACGATGATGTGGTCCAGCCGGCTCGATCGCTGACGCGCCAGGTAGAGACCGTAGAGCTCCCTGCCCTTGTGGTACAGGGTGGTTTCCGGCGAGTTCAGATACTTGGGGCCGTCATCGGACAGGGCGCGTCCACCGAAAGCAATCACACGTCCGCGGCGATCGTGGATCGGGAACATGATGCGATTGCGAAATTTATCGTAAGCGCCGCTGTTGCCGGTGCTGAGCATGCCGGCCTGTTTCAGCAGCTCCAGCCTCCTGGCGTCGGTTCCCAGCTTTTTGATCAGACCATCCCAGCCTGTCGGCGCAAACCCGATATCAAAATCGCGGCAGACCTCACCGGACAAACCGCGGCCCTTGAGATACTCTACCGCCTCGGGGTGTTTGCGCAATTCATCCACGTAAAACTTTGAGCAACTTTTCAGGATGTCGTACAGACCGGTATCGACCCTTTGCGGTTGCTTGCCACCGGTCGGCACCTCGAGACCCGCCGCGCGGGCCAGTTCTTCGACCGCATCGAGAAACTCGAGTCCTTCGTACTGCATCAGGAAACCGATCACCGAACCGTGGGCGCCACAGCCAAAACAATGATAGAACTGCTTTTTGGGGCTGACCGTGAATGACGGGGTTTTCTCATCGTGAAACGGGCAGCACGCCTGGAATTCACTGCCGCTGCGTTTTAATGGAACACGCCGCTCCACCAACTCCACGATATCGCTTCGGGCGAGCAATTCTTCGATAAAAGAATCGGGTATCGGACCACTCATGACTTGTGGATGTATGGGCAAGACGCCCTTGAGATTGCTTGAAACAGGATTATCAGGCCGGTGGCCGGTGGCATAGATCAGGCGCCAAGTTGTTCTTTAACAGCGTTACTGACGGCCTTCATATCGGCGCGGCCCTGGACCTGCCCGCGGAGCTTATTCATGACGGCGCCCATGTCGCGGATACTGCTGGCGCCCGTGTCGGCTACGGCCTGTTTGATCAACGCGGTCAGCTCACCATGGCTCAACGCTTCTGGGAGATAGGCGGAAATCAGGTCGAGCTCGAATTTTTCCTGCGCTGCCAGGTCGTCCCTGCCGGCAGATTGATACTGCTCGAGGGAATCCCTGCGTTGTTTGACCATTTTGTCCAACACTGCCAGTACGGCTGTGTCATCCATTTCGATGCGTTGATCCACCTCGACCTGCTTGATCGCAGCGGTGATCAATCGCAATGCGGTCAGGCGCTTTTGATCGCGCGCACGCATCGCTGATTTCACATCTTCCTGGATTTGACCTTTTAATGTACTTAACGGCAATGTCATCTTGACAACTTCTGCAGGGATGGTGTTTTCCGGCTACAGGTTGTTTGAATCAACCACCCGAAACACGCGTCCCGGGGCCGAAAACACCCAAAAAAATCAATACATTCTGGTGCGACGAACGTTATCCCGTGCCAGGCGGCGCAGATCGCGCTTTACTGCTGCGGCAGATTTACGCTTGCGTTCCTGTGTAGGTTTTTCGTAGAACTCACGGCGACGTGTTTCGGCCAGCACGCCGGCTTTTTCACACGAACGTTTAAATCGACGTAGTGCATATTCAAAAGGCTCGTTTTCGCGAACTTTTACGCTTGGCATTGTTACTCCGGTTTCATAGTCATGCCCATATTGGGCGTAGCCAGTTATTTTAACCTCTAAACCTTGGTTCTTGCAAAGAAAAATCAAACGAAATCTGCAAACGCGACTGCCCCGCCCCTGCGCGGGTCTCCCGCGGCGCGAAATTCACCGTTAGGAAGACGCTCAACTGCATGAACTCCACCAAAGAACAGGTTGATCCCCGGCCATCGCTCGACACCCGGCCATTCCGCCTCCAACGCCGCAAGCGCCGGGCCGGAAAAACCGGACTCGACGTTAAGATGGCTGCCTTCAAGGTGTATTCGAGGAGCGTTTACCGCCTCCTCCAGACCCATATCAAACTCCAACACGTTGGCCAGCACCTGCAATATTGCGCTGCGAATCCGATTGGAGCCACCCGAGCCCAGTGCAATCTGCCTGCCATCGGCGAGGTTGGCGATGGTCGGCGTCATCATCGAAGCCAGCCTGGTGCCCGGCGCGATGCGGTGAAAACCACCCGGGTTCAGGTCTTCTTCACCCAGCATGTTGTTCAACATGATACCGCTGCCCGGCAGGACGTAAGCCGAACCTTCGCCGTTGGAGAGCGTCAGGCTGGCCAGGTTGCCGGCCGCGTCAGCCACGCTGATATGTGTCGTCCCGCGCGAAACCAGGCCGCCCGTCTGCAAGGTCTTACGCCAGTTTGAGAGGCTTTCCTCCGACAGAATCGTTGCGGCGGTCTGGTCGTCCAGACCGGACTCCAGACCATGGTGTTTGCGGACCAGGCTGGAAGCCTGCATGACCCTGGCCAGGGCGAGGGCATACCCGGGACTGTCCCATTCGTCTTGCGCCAGGCGGATTTTATTCAGCAATGACAACGCAAATAAGGTCAGACATCCACCCGGTGAAGGCGGGCTGTTCATGCTGATCCTGGCGCCATGGGATTCAACCGAGACCGGCCGTCGCAGCATGACCTCGTACGAACGCATGTCATGCGCACTGATCAGTCCGCCTTTTTGCGCGCAGTCACGTACCAGTTGACTGGCAGGTTCGCCCTCGTAGAACCACCGAGGGCCGTGACCGGCCAGGGCCTCAAAAGTATCCGCCAGGTCGGGGTTGTAAATGAACTCGCCGATTTCAGCCAGCCGGCCCGGTGCAAACATCGGTGTGGCAAATGCAGTTGCTTCCGGCGTGGCATCGATAATTGGCTTGAGGATCTCATTGATGTATTTCTGCAGTTTATTGATCCGTAAGCCTTCACGCGCCAGGTAAACTGCGGGTTCGATAATTTTGCTCAGCGGCAAACTGCATTTCGCCTGGTGAACCGCAAACAGACCAGCGACAACGCCCGGCACCGCGATCGAACCCATGCCAATGTGAAACTCCTGGGTCGTTGTTCCAAAATCTGCCTGGATCGGATAAAACTCCAGTTCACCCGCTGGAGCCGAGGGTGTCTGGGCGAAAAAATCGAATACCTGCGAATCACCCGCCGCAGTTTGCGCCAGCAGAAAGCCACCGCCACCGAGGCTGGCGAGCATGGGTTCGCAAACACAGGCTGCGCACATGGCGCCAAGCGCTGCGTCAAATGCATTGCCGCCTTCTTCAAGCAAAATCCTGGCTGCCTTCGAGGTTTCCTTGTGCCCCGATGCCGCAACCCCAAGGGCTTTTGTCAAAGCCTGTCTCCAATTGATTGACCGGTCATCATGTTAACCCAGCGCACAGCGGGTTTGATCAATTTATTGGCATGAAACCTCCCCCGGGGCGCAACGCCGGGCCCGTGCATACAGCAGTTTGGGCAAACATGATTTACAATCTCTGCTCTCGAATCTTATGTGAAGCTTCATGATCGTACTAGGCATCGAAACATCCTGTGACGAAACCGGCGTGGCGCTGTATGACAGCGAAGCCGGTCTGCTTGCGCACGCCCTGTTCAGCCAGGTTGAAATCCACGCCGAGTACGGCGGGGTCGTGCCTGAAATTGCCTCACGTGATCACGTGCGCAAATTGCTGCCACTGATCAATCAATGTCTTGAAAATGCCGGCCTGACACGGACCGACATCGATGCGGTGGCCTACACCGCAGGGCCGGGGCTGATCGGCGCCTTGCTGGTCGGCACCGCCACCGGCCACAGTATCGCGATGGCCCTGGGTGTTCCGGCGCTGGCGGTCCACCACATGGAGGGCCACCTGCTTGCGCCGATGCTCGAGGCCGATCAACCGACCGTTCCGTTTGTCGCACTGCTGGTCTCGGGCGGCCACACCATGCTGGTCGAGGTGCGCGCCATCGGCGATTACCACATCCTCGGTGAAACGCTGGATGACTCGGCCGGCGAGGCCTTCGACAAGACCGCCAAGTTGCTGGGGCTGGGTTATCCGGGTGGGCCGGCGCTCGCAAAGCTGGCCGAAACGGGTGATGCCGAGCGCTTTTCTTTTCCGCGTCCGATGACTGACCGGCCGGGGCTGGATTTCAGCTTCAGCGGGTTGAAAACCCACACCCGCAACCTGTGGCTGAACAGTGAACAGGACGAAACAACCCAGGCCGACATCGCAGCGGGGTTTCAAAAGGCGGTGGTCGAAACCCTGCTGATCAAATGCCGTCGCGCCATGCAGCAGACCCGCGCACAGCAGTTGGTGATTGCCGGCGGCGTCGGTGCCAACCTGTCACTGCGCCAAACCTTGCAGAAAGCCGGCAAAAAACACGGTTGGAAAGTTTCCTACCCGCGCCTGGAGTTCTGCACCGATAACGGCGCCATGATCGCCTTTGCGGGAGCCCAGCGGCTGAAGGCCGGTGAGCATACGGGACCCGTCCTGCGGGCCTACGCACGTTGGCCGCTGGACCGGCTGCCAACCCTTGGAGCCACCGGCTCCTGATCAATATGGAGACAACATCTGCATGACCATGGACCGAGTGTTTATCGAGGATCTGCGTATCCAGACCGTCATAGGCGTGTTCGACTGGGAGCGGGAAATAACCCAGACGATCAGCATCGACCTGCAAATGGAGTTCGATATCAGCCGTGCCGCCCAGAGCGATGATATTGCGGACACGCTGGACTACAAGGCCGTCTCAAAACGCCTCATCCAGTTTGTTGAAAACAGCGAATTCCAACTCGTTGAAGCTTTGGCTGACCATTGCGCGCGCATCGTGCTGGATGAGTTTCCGGTTAACTGGCTGCAGCTCAAGCTGAGCAAGCCCGGTGCGGTGCGGGGCTCCAGTGCCGTGGGTGTCATTATCGAACGCGGAAAACCTAGTGCTAAAGTGTAAAAACCCGACCCCCGCGCATGCATCACGACTGGCCTCCAATCCCTTGACCAGGGTCGAGACCACAAGTTTCACATTGAAGGGTTTCCAGCGATGAGCGTTGCCTGGCTTGGCCTGGGTTCGAATGTCAACGCGGAAGCACACATACGCGCCGGCATCGCAGAACTTGAAAAGGATTTCGAAAACGTCGTTCTCTCGCCGGTCTATTCCAGCACCGCGGTGGGCTTTGAAGGTGATGATTTCATCAACCTGGTGGCGCGTGTGGAAACACAAATGCAGCCGCTGGCACTGCGTCTTTACCTGCGTGACCTCGAGGACCGGTTTGGCCGCAAACGCGACGTGGCGAAATTTTCCGACCGGTCACTGGACATCGATATCCTGCTCTATGATGACCTGGTGTTGCTATCCCCGGTACTGGAAATACCACGCGCTGAAATACTTAAGTTCCCGCACGTGCTCAAACCCCTGGCCGATCTCGATCCGGAACTGATCCACCCCACCGAGTTACGCCCGATGGCCGACATCTGGGCAAATTCAGGAATGGACGATAGTTGCCTGCGGCTGATGCCGGCATTCAAATAGCAACACTGCCGTCCCGCTTTCGCAGGGGACTTCAGATATTCAGACTGCGACCGCCATCGACCGCCAATACCTGGCCGGTGACGTACGGCGCATCCAGCCCCAGGTAGACCACGGCGGAGGCGATGTCCTCCGGATGTCCGGCACGGCCCATGACGGTTTTATCGAGAATTTTCTTCTGCGCGGCCGAACTGCTTTCCAGCTCGGGCCAGAGGATTGCGCCAGGGGCGACACCGTTAACACGTATCTGCGGGCCGAGATCCTTGGCAAGGGCCAGGGTCATCATCTGCAAACCGGCCTTGGCCATGCAATAAACGGCGTGCCCGGGCATCGGTTTCGCCGCATGCACATCCAGCAGGTTGACCACGCTACCACCGGCAAGAGTCAGTTCCGGCAGCAGTGCCTGGGTGAGGAAATACGGGCCGCGGAGGTTGCTGTCCATCAGGTCATTCCACTGCCCCATGCTGGTATCACCAACCGTTGTCGGATAGAACCGCGAAGCATTGTTGACCAGTAAATCGAGTCGGCCGGTATGCGCCCTGACCTGCCCGGCCAGACCATTGATCTCTTCGGTTTCTCCGAGATCGGCCTGTACGATGATTGCGCTTGACGGCCGCAGTGCATTCAAGCGGTGCGCCAGTTCAGTGACCGAAACACTGCTGCTGTGATAATGCAGGAACACATCGCAACCACGCTGGTGCAGGGTTTCAGCAATACACGCGCCGATACGCCGGGCCGCCCCGGTGATAAGTGCAGTGCGTCGAGTTGATTGCATATTCAATAAGCTCCCGGGTTGTTCACAGCAAGACGCAGCTCGCAGAGCATGGCGCGCCCTTGTCAAAAGTTGCCGCGGGTGCATACCTGACTCTGGACATTGTAGTTTCAAGCGCTGAAACTACCGCCTATGCGCCCCGCAAC
>DATCZY010000440.1:0-17931 GCA_036525655.1 Lysobacterales bacterium
GATAGAGCACAGGGACAAGGTGAGGCCGGGAACCGGCAGAGAGGGTGGCCTGGGCCATGCAGGAGGTACGAGTCCAGGGATGGACTCGGTAGAGCGAAGCAGGAAGCCCGAGCCGAGAGCACCAAGAGTAGGCGCCTTTAAGCAACGCAGGAGCAGTTGCCGAATAGTGCAAACCGTTATTACCCCGGCGTCGCAGCACATATAAACACATCAACGGCAAGCCAGTACCTATAACTTTATAAGGAAGGATGGTGGACCCCGCTCAAAAATCAGTCCTGGTTCGCCGGAATCCAAACATTGCCAACAAGATCGCCTAAGGCTTGTGAACGAAACTTACGCAGGTTTTCAGATAAAACCCGCGTAAGTAAATACTATCCGAACAAGTTGGTTTAGAAGTCAGCTCGCCCGGGAACGCGGGGGTAGGGGATGACGTCGCGTATGTTGGACATTCCGGTTATATAGGTAATCAAGCGTTCGAAACCCAGGCCGAAGCCGGCATGCGGTACCGTTCCATAACGTCTTAAATCAACGTACCAGCTATAGGTTTCTTCATCCATGCCCTGGTCTTTCATTCGCTGTTGCAACACATCCAGTCGTTCCTCGCGTTGCGCACCGCCAATGATTTCGCCGATGCCTGGCGCCAGTACGTCCATAGCCGCCACGGTTTTACCGTCATCGCTCAAACGCATGTAAAACGCTTTAATCTCGGTTGGATAGTTTTTGACGACCACCGGCGCGTTAAAGTGCTTTTCGGTAAGATAGCGTTCGTGTTCGGTCTGCAGGTCCAGACCCCACTCCGGTTTAAATTCGAATTTCTGCCCGGAGTTTTTGAGAATCTCGATTGCCTCCGCATAGTCGATACGGACGAAAGGTGCGCTTATCAGTGTTTGCAGTCGTTCAATTGCTGTTGGTTCAATACGTTGAGCAAAAAACGCCATATCCTCGGCGCATTCATCCAGAACGGCTTTGAAAACGTACTTGAGAAAATTCTCTGCAAGATCCGCAAGATCGTCCAGATTTGCAAACGCGATTTCCGGCTCAATCATCCAGAATTCGGCAAGATGACGGGAAGTATTTGAGTTTTCTGCACGGAACGTCGGGCCAAAGGTGTAAACATTCGATAATGCCAGGCAGTAGCCTTCTACGTTTAATTGTCCGGAAACCGTGAGGAAGGTTTCGCGCCCGAAAAAATCCTGTTCAAAATCTACGTTTCCTTTTTCGTCGCGTGGCAAGTTGGCCAGATCCAGGGTGCTGACACGGAACATGTCTCCAGCACCTTCGGCATCTGACGCGGTGATGATCGGTGTATTGATCCAGAAAAAGCCGTTCTCATGAAAGTAACGGTGAATTGCCTGTGCAGCTACGTGACGCACGCGGGCGATGGCACCGAAGGTATTCGTGCGCGGGCGCAGGTGAGCGACCTCGCGTAAGAATTCGAAACTGTGTTGTTTTGGTTGTATTGGGTAGGTGTCCGGGTCCTCGATCCAGCCTGTTACTTCGACACTGGAGGCCTGTATCTCGAATTTTTGGCCGCGGCCCAGCGATTCAACCAGCTCCCCGTAGCAGATCACCGAGCAACCGCTGGTGAGCTTTTGTATTTCCCCGCTATAATTGGGAAGGTCTGCTTGCGCGACGACCTGAATGGCGTTAAAACAGGACCCGTCGTGGACGGAAATGAAAGAGAAGCCGGCCTTGGAGTCCCTGCGGGTACGCACCCAGCCCTGCACCCTGATTTTCGCTCCTGTTGGAATTTCTCCATTAAGCGCCTTTTTTATACTAACCGCTGACATGATTTATAGTTGATCTCTGATGAATTGACCCAAGATAATAAATCACCCTGCACGGTGCGCACAGTCTTTTAGAGCACTAAGCTGAAATTTAAAATTACGGTATCAATATTATGAGCATTCAGTTAACCGAAAATGCAGCACAACGTGTAAAGCAGTTTCTTGAAAAAGAGCACGGTGTGGCATTACGTCTTGGAGTCAGAAAGACCGGTTGCTCCGGTTGGGCTTATGCCGTGAGTATTGCTTCGGAGTTTGGAAACGACGACCGGGTTTTTGAAGACAAGGGTATAAAAATAGTCGTTGACAATGAAAGTTATCCTTATCTGAAGGGTTCCAGTATCGATTTCACACAAAACGGTCTGAACAGGACTTTTCAGTTCAATAATCCCAATGCGACCGATGCATGCGGCTGCGGAGAAAGCTTCACAATTTCCTGATTGCTAACCGTATGTAATAATCCCGTCCCCTGTTACAGGCCTTGCCAGTCTTTACACCACACTGATATAATCCGCCGGCTCTGCCTTTGGCGGAGAGGTTATCCTTGCTTCACGCACCCAATGGTTGGGTTGACGGAGGCTTTTGAAAGTCCCGGGTCATTTTTTAAATGTTGCGGGTCTTTAAAATCCACAGGGAGTTAAATATGCGTCATTATGAAATCTGTTTTCTGGTGCACCCGGACCAGAGCGAGCAGGTTCCGGCCATGCTGGAACGCTATCGCAATATGATCGAAGAGAAGAACGGCAGCATCCACCGCCTGGAAGACTGGGGCCGCCGGCAACTGGCTTATCCAATCGCCAAGCTGCACAAAGCCCACTACGTTTTAATGAACATCGAATGTGACAACGACACGCTCAATGAACTTGAAGGCGCCTTCAAATTCAATGATGCCGTATTGCGTCATCTGACGATTCGCAGGCAGGCTGCACTGGTTGAACAATCCGAAATGCTCAAGGCAAAAGAAGAAAAGGATCGTTCCAGCCGTGATCACGGAGACCGTCGTCGAGCCTCTTCTGACGACACATCAGATGATTTTTCAGACTCGCTTGACGATGACGATGACGATGATGACGATAGTGAATACGAAGTTGCTGCCGAAACCGCGCAGGATGACGCGGATGACAGCCAAATTAAAACTGAGGCGGGAGAATAATCATGGCACGTCAACAATTTCGTCGCAGAAAGTTTTGCCGTTTTACGGCAGAAGATATTGTCGAGATCGATTACAAGGATCTCAACATTCTGAAACAATATATTGGTGAGTCCGGAAAGATCGTGCCCAGCCGTATTACTGGCACGAAAGCCAAGTATCAGCGGCAGCTGGCAACGGCTGTGAAGCGTGCGCGTTTCCTTTCTTTGCTGCCTTACACCGACAATCAATAAGCACCCGGGAGAACAAACATGGAACTTATTCTGCTTGAAAAAGTACAGAACCTGGGTGACCTGGGAGACCTGGTAAAGGTAAAAGCCGGCTTTGGCCGTAATTACCTTGTGCCGCAGGGCAAAGCCGCACTTGCCACCAAGGAAAATCTTGAGCGTTTCGAAGCCCGCAGGGCGGAGCTGGAAGCGGCGGCCAAAGATAAAATGGGTCAGGCCTTGGCGCGCCAAGCTGGTTTGGTTGGTTTGGTGGTTGAAGTGACTGCCAATGCGAGTGACGAGGGCAATCTGTACGGATCTATCGGTACGCGTGAAATTGCAGCTGCAGCTGCGGCCCTTGGTCATGAAGTCAACAAGAGCGAAATCATCATGGGCGAAGGCCCGATCAGAACGGTTGGCGAGTTTGACGTAGTTGTGCATCTGCACACCGATGTTGAGGCCGTTATTAAGGTCATCGTACATCCGGAATAATCCAAACCGGATAGTCAAGACATTGACGCTCTGATATGCTGAACTGCGAATCGTCATAAGATGGTTCGCAGTTTTTTTTGTCCTGTTAAAGTGATAAGACCCACACATGGCTATACCCAAAACCCCGATTGTTGAATCGCCCAAAGTACCCCCCCATTCAATGGAAGCTGAACAATCCGTGCTGGGTGGTCTCCTGTTGAGTGCGAGCGCATGGGATCAGGTCGCAGATAAAGTAACTGAATTGGATTTTTACCGTGAAGATCACCGTTTGATCTATCGGGCCATCCGCGACCTGCATGAGTCCAGCCGGCCCTGTGATGCCGTAACGGTCAGTGAGTGGTTCGAATCGCACGGGAAAGCCGACCAGGTCGATGGTGGCAACTACATTTCCCAACTCGCCAACAATACACCTAGCGCCGCCAACGTAGGAGCGTACGCAGATATTGTTCGTGAGAAAAGTATACTCCGCAGTCTCATTGATGTTGGCGCGACCATTACCACCAGTGCGTTTACCTCGGATGGAAGAGAAAGCAAGACGCTGCTCGAAGAAGCAGAACGGCTCGTTTTCGCCATAGCCGATAAAGGCAACCGCGGGGGGGCGGGATACGTATCCGTGCAGGACACCCTCAAGGAAGCGATGGCTAAAATTGAGGAGCTGAACGCATTTGAAGGCGATATCACCGGCATTCCAACCGGTTATCAGGACTTCGATCGGATTACAGCCGGTCTGCAACCTTCTGATTTGATCATCGTTGCCGGGCGGCCAGCAATGGGTAAAACCACCTTTGCAATGAACATTGCAGAGCATGCCGCGATCAAGCACGGCAAGTCCGTCGCTGTTTTCAGTATGGAAATGGCCTCGCTGCAACTGGTTATGCGTATGTTTTCATCCGTAGGTCAGATCGATCAAAACCGAATCCGTACCGGAACCCTGGACGATATGGACTGGCCTAAACTGACCTCGGCGATGAACCTGCTGCACAAGAGCAAGATATTCATCGATGATACACCGGCGCTCTCACCCAGCGAGCTACGCGCCAGGGCGCGGAGATTGAAGCGGGAACACGACATAGACATGATCGTCGTGGATTATCTTCAGTTGATGTCTGTTCCGGATAACCGCGAGAATCGTGCGACTGAAATTGCAGAGATCTCACGCTCGCTGAAAACCATTGCCAAGGAGCTGAATGTCCCGGTTATCGCGCTATCCCAGCTGAACCGGGCCCTTGAACAGCGTCCGAACAAGCGGCCGCTAATGGCCGACCTCAGGGAATCCGGCGCTATCGAGCAGGATGCCGATCTGATTGTGTTTATCTACCGGGATGAGGTATATAACAAGGAAACCGGGGAGAAAGGTAAAGCCGAGATTATCATTGGCAAGCATCGCAATGGTTCAACCGGGACTGTTTACCTGGCCTTCCAGGGGCCATGGTTAAGGTTTGTTAACCTGGCACCCGAAAGCGCCTATCACTTTGAGCAGCATTAACAACCGCGGCAACGATATAGGGCCGGCTCAGTCTTCACCATCGGTCAGTTCATATTTACGCAAATAACCCCGTAACTGGTGGTACGTCATGCCAAGAAATTCAGCGGTCTTTTTCTGATTGAAGCGGCATAATTCCATTGCGCTATTGATGCGGCGTTTTTCCTCATCCTGCATGTGTTGCTTGAAGTCGTAAGGTTCATTCGGTAATTCCGACGATTCCGGTTTGTCCTCTGTGGTCTTTACCCCTGGACGAAATGGCGATTCAAATGGATCAAAAACGATTTCAGCAATGGGCTTGTTGTCGTCCTGGCAGTTATAAACCGCTCGTTCAACAACGTTTTTCAGTTCGCGCACATTACCCGGCCAGGTATAAGCAGAAAGCTCCTTGCGTGCCTTTTCACTGAAACCATTGAAGACGTTTTTACCCAGTTCCCCAGACATTTTGACCGCGAAATGATCAGCCAGGGTCATGATGTCACCCGGGCGTTCCCGCAAAGGCGGCAGTGTAATGACGTCGAAAGCCAGCCGGTCCAATAGGTCGGCGCGAAATTTTCCCTCTTCAGCAAGACCCGGCAGGTCTTCGTTGGTTGCACCGATAATGCGGACGCTGGTACGTATGGTTTCACTGCCGCCAACCCGTTCGAATTCACCGTATTCGATGACGCGCAGAATCTTTTCCTGTACGCCGGAAGAGGTGCTGGAGAGTTCATCCAGAAACAGGCTACCCTGGTTGGCCAGTTCAAATCGGCCCAGCCTGCGTTTGAGCGCACCTGTAAATGAGCCGGCCTCGTGTCCAAAAAGCTCGGTTTCCAACAGCGATTCTGCAAGCGCAGCGCAATTCATCTTGATAAAAGGGTAATCCCAACGACCGGAAAGGAAATGAATTCGGGCCGCGATCAACTCTTTGCCAGTGCCACGTTCCCCGATGACAAGCACGGGCCGGTTGAGTGGCGCGACCCGTGAAACGTGTTCCAGTACTTCCAGAAAAGCCGGCGACTCACCGATTAATTGTTGATCCTGCGGTTTGCGCATAACGTTTAATCTCTGCCTGATGTGAGTGCTGACCGGAACTCATTGTAAATAATCTCTCTATTTTTGTCTCTGGGCTGGAGGTCATGGCCCCGATCTGCTACAAGGGCAATGTAAAAAAGGAATCCAGAGTGGCAAAAGCAAAAACATCATTTTACTGCACGGATTGTGGAAGCGAACTATCCAAGTGGGCCGGACAATGCCCCGACTGCAAGGCCTGGAATACCGTCAAGGAGTTTCGCCAGGCAGGTGTAGCGGGCGCTCCGCGCGCAAGTGGTTACGCTGGAGCCACTAACACGCAGGTGACAGAGTTGGCGTCGGTTTCCGATCAGAAGATTGCGCGGATCAGCATCGGTATCACCGAACTCGACCGCGTACTGGGCGGTGGAATTGTACCCGGTTCGGTGATCCTGATCGGTGGAGATCCCGGCATCGGCAAGTCAACCCTGCTGTTGCAGGTGCTGGCCGGACTGATGGGGCAACTGAAGTGCCTGTATGTCAGCGGTGAAGAATCCCTTCAACAGATCAATATGCGCGCCAGGCGACTGAATCTCGAGGTGGGTGCACTGCGTTGCCTCACCGAAACCAATGTCGAACAGATTCTGAGTGTCGCGGAAAAAGACCGGCCGGAATTCGTGGTGGTCGATTCTATACAGACGTTGCATTCCGAGCAGGTTGAGTCCGCGCCGGGTTCCGTATCGCAGGTCAGGGAATCTGCGGCGGGGCTTGTGCGTTACGCCAAACAGATGAACTGCGCCATGGTGCTGATCGGGCATGTCACCAAGGATGGTTCCCTGGCCGGGTCGCGTATCCTGGAACACATGGTGGATGCAGTATTGTATTTTCAAAGTGACGAGGGCAGTCGTTACCGCGTTATCCGGGCGTTTAAAAACCGGTTCGGCGCGGTCAACGAGCTGGGTGTATTCGCCATGACCGGTCTCGGCCTTAAAGAGGTCAGCAACCCTTCCGCGATTTTTCTTTCCGGTCACTCGGAAACGGCTGCAGGCAGCGTCATTACGGTGATCAGGGAAGGAACCCGTCCGATGCTTTTGGAGTTACAGGCCCTTGTGGATGAAAGCCACCTGGCCAACCCGAGACGGGTGACCATCGGTCTGGATCATAGCCGCCTCGCAATGCTACTGGCGGTTTTGCATCGCCACGGTGGTATCAGCCTGGGGGATCAGGACGTATTTGCCAATGTGGTCGGCGGTATGAGGATTACCGAGACCGGTTCTGATTTGCCCTTGCTGTTGGCCGTCCTGTCGAGTTTTCGTGACCGCGTTTTGCCGGCGAAGACCGTGGTCTTTGGCGAGGTCGGGCTGTCAGGCGAAGTGCGGCCGGTGTATAACGGCGAAGAGCGATTGAAGGAGGCTTTCAGCCTTGGCTTCAAACGTGCAATTATTCCAAAGGCCAATAAACCGAGGCGGGCGATAGAGGGTATGACCATTAACGCAGTCAGTAACCTCGAAGAGGCGATCGCCGCTGTGTTTTGATCAACTTTGCGGGGAGTTCCGGCTCGAGTCGGAGCTCAGGCCAACCCAGCGCTTGAATAATCGATGCAGGGGTTTTTCCAGGAAAGCATAGTGCAGTACGCTGTACCCCAGTATGGCTGACATCAGCAACACGTAAGCGGTAATTATCATGCTGTCGGGCCAGGAAGCTACGAGCTGATTGAAGCCGGTATTCCAGACAACCGTCAGGATCAAAATGTGGCTCAGGTAGATGGCATAAGACGCACCACCCGTCAGTGCACTGAAACGGGCCGGCGCACGCATTCCGCGCATGTGGCGCAAACCGTTTCCACGCTTGCTGCTTGTCGATTCCGCCCGGTTTGCAGCCATTTCCAGTCGCACTAAACCGGTCAGCAGCATACAGGCTGGAAGACCATAAACAAACACCCTTGGTACGACGTGAAAGCCTTGCTCTATCAGTCCTGAGTAGACCAATTCGTTGATCCATCCACCGGCTAGAAATAACACGGAGCCGGTCAGCAACCAAATTAATGCTGGCCCTTCCGGTCGTTGCGTAACCCACCATGCCACAAGGGCGCCGCCGAAAAACTCCAACAGGAAGGGCGAGGTTAAAAATTGTGACCAGAAGCTCAGGTAGTAAATATTGTCCTCACTAAAGCTGTCAGCGACAAAATGGCGATACACGTTGAAGGCTAGCAACAGGGCAAAGGCCAGCAGGATAATGCCATTTCTGTTACGAGGATTGGACAACAGGATGAGGAAGCTGAAAAGCAGGTAGAAATATAATTCGTATGACAGGGTCCAGGTGATTTCAAGCAGGACATGATTCAGGGGCTGTGGCCAAAGTAAGAAAGATTTATAGAGGTTGGATTCGGCAAGGTGTTCGGGCCGAAAATAACCAAAAATAAGGGCCGCTAAAATAAAAAATGGCCAGTAACCGGAAAATATCCTGGCCAGTCTGCGCCGGGCGAAATCAAGGCTGTCGGTCAGGCCGGCGTTTTTCGAAGAGGTGTGGGCCATGATAAAGCCGCTTATAACGAAAAAAATATCGACGCCTGCAAATCCCAGTGATTCACCCGCACTGAAGATGGGCTGGAAAATGGAATGATTAGCCGGTAAACGTGCGGCAGTGTGATAAAGCACAACCAGCATGGCCGCGACAAAGCGCAGAAACTGGATGTTATAGAGCATTAATCAGGCGTTCCCAACCTGGTTTGGTTTGATCAGTACCTTGTTGACAACGTTGTCCTTGATATCAACGATGGTCATGATGTGTGGACCGATTCTGATACTGCATTTTCCGTCCGGAATAGCTTCCAGTTCCTCGATCAGTAATCCGCCCAGCGTATGTGCTTCGTCAAACGGCAGATTCCAGTTAAGACGGCGGTTGAGGGTGCGTAAACTGGTGGAACCGTCCACCAGATAATTGCCATCATCCAGTTGGCGCATGGTGCGTAAACGCCCGCGGCCTTCGCTGGTGAACTCGCCGACGATTTCTTCGAGGATATCATCCAGCGTCACCAGTCCCTGTATGTCGCCATATTCGTCAACGACCAGCGCCATGCGCCGTTCCTTTTCCTGGAATTCGAGTAACTGCCGCGTCAGCGGTGTACCCTCCGGTACGAAGTAGGGGCGGCGCACGGAGCGCTGCAGGTCTTCAAAGGTGAGGCCACCCACTGCAAGTTTTGCAATAATGCTGCGAATGTGCAGCAGGCCCACGACGTTATCAACACTCTCCCGGTAAACCGGCAGACGTGTGTACACCGTCTGCATTAACTGGTTGAGGATGTCGGGCCATTCATCATCCAGGTCGATCCCGACGATGTCCCCGCGCGGAACCATCACGTCTTCGACCGAAGCCTGCTCAAGATCCAGAATATTAACCAGCATACGCTGATGGTCGTCGGAGATGTGCCCTCCCTCGGTGAACAAAGTCCTTAACTCATCCCGATCCAAACGCTCGAGCGCCACGACATCCGTTTTAACGCCAAAAGGTCTGAGCAGTAAATTTGCAAATGAATTGACCAGCCAGACCAGGGGGGTGAGCACCTTGAGCAGGACAACCAGTACATAGGATGCCGGGAATGCGACTCTTTCGGGGTGCAGGGCGGCCAGCGTCTTGGGGGCGACTTCGGCAAATATCAGCACCACGACTGTCATGACCAGCGTCGATATCCAGATGCCGTTATCGCCAAACTGGCGCATGGCGATGACGGTGGCAATTGAAGCGGCCAGGATGTTGACCATATTGTTGCCCAACAGAATCAACCCGATCAACCGGTCGGGTCTGTTAAGTAACTTCTGAGCAATGCGTGCGCCGCGATGACCACTGTTGGCAAGGTGTTTCAGGCGATAGCGATTAATAGCCATCAAGCCGGTTTCCGAGCTCGAAAAAAAGCCGGAAAGTACGATAAGTACGAACAGCGTAATGTAGAGACTACCTAGCGGGATATCGTCCAAATCAGTTATTTCTTCCTGTGTTAGGGCCCTTTAACCATATGCGGATACCCATCGACATACCGTTAACAGGCCCTGGTTTCGGTTCAACCCCCAATGTGCCAACTGCGTTGCAGCAGAACTTCCAATACGAGTTTGCTGCCGAAATAGGATAGCAGCAATAGTGCGATGCCCGCGAGCGTCATGCGCACGGCAACGCGACCGCGCCAGCCCCTTTTCCAGCGTCCCCACAATAGCAATGCGAATATTAACCAGGCAAAAATTGACAATATCGTCTTGTGCGCCAGGTGCTGTCCGAACAGGTCGTCGACATAAACCAGACCCGTGGCCAGCGCAACGGTTAATACGGCAAACCCGACTTTGATCAGCAGGAATAAAAGCCCTTCCAGGGTATCCAGGGCCGGCAGGGTCTGCACCAGTTTATTAAAACTGTGTCGACGCAACAGGTGGTCGATCACGGCAACGAATACGGCGTAAACGCCGGCGACACTCAGCACGCCGAAAGCGATAACGGAAGTGAAGATATGGGCTGTCGTATGTGCCGTGGTATGGCTGATTTGTAGTTCGGGTGCCGTGAATGTTCCTTCGGCAATCAAAATCAGCACGGATATCGGTAAAGCGACGAGGCTGGCGTCAAACAGGCTGTTGCGTAACGGGAACGTGGCGAGTGGTATGGCAACCGTTACCAGCGCACATAAAGACAAGATGTTCAACAGGCTGACATGCGGTGATGTCGGAATCACCCAGTGGTGTCCTTCGGCCCAGACATGTAAAAGCACACCGAGCAGCGTAATGCCGGCGGCCAGTGTGCGCTTTGTTTCGGAACGTTCTGCGACCGCCACATAAAGCAGGATGACGGCTGCGAGATAGCAGATCGCGGTTGTCAATAAAATCTTGTCATGCATGGCGAATTCTGTGCCGATTGGAAGTTATCAGCCGCTATAATACCTGACTGCTGAATCATGGAGTAAATAATGTTTGATAGCCTGACACAACGACTGACCCAGACCATGCAAAAATTGCGTGGCAAAGGTCGTTTAACCGAAGACAGTATCAGGGAAACTTTGCGCGAAGTCCGCATCGCGTTACTCGAAGCCGACGTGGCGCTGCCGGTGGTGCAATCTTTCATTGGCCAGGTCAGGGAACGGGCCCTTGGACAAGAGGTCATCAGCAGTCTCCAACCGGGACAGGCTCTGGTCAAAATCGTCCATGACGAACTGGTTCGGGTCATGGGTGAAGAGAACGAAGCCCTTGATCTGAAGGCCAGTCCCCCGGTCGTGGTGTTGCTGGCAGGTTTACAGGGCTCCGGTAAAACCACTACGACTGCCAAGCTTGCAAAGCACCTTTCAGAGCAGCTCAAAAAGAAAGTCATGGTCGTCAGTTGTGATGTTTACCGTCCTGCGGCCATCGACCAGTTGCAGACACTAGCAGAGCAGGTGGGTGTCCTGTTTCATCCCTCCAGCGTAACCGATACTCCGGTTGCGATCGCCCGGCAGGCGTTGGATGCGGCGAGAAAGCAGTTTGTCGATGTCCTGCTGGTAGATACCGCCGGACGTCTCCACATCGATGCGGAAATGATGGAAGAAATCCGCCAGTTGCATACCGCTGTCAATCCGCATGAAACCCTGTTCGTAGTCGACAGCATGACCGGTCAGGACGCGGCCAATACGGCGCGGGCGTTCAACGATGCATTGCCGCTTACCGGTGTCATACTGACCAAGACCGACGGCGATGCCCGCGGCGGTGCCGCCCTGTCGGTCAGACAGATAACCGGAAAGCCCATCAAGTTTGTCGGTACAGGTGAAAAAACCGAGGCGCTCCAGCCGTTTTATCCTGAGCGGATTGCCTCGCGCATATTGGGTATGGGTGACGTATTGTCACTGGTTGAGGATGTTCAGCGACATGTCGATCAGGAGAAGGCCGAAAAGCTTGCGAAAAAAATCAAGAAAGGCAAGGGCTTTGATCTGGAAGATTTTCGCAGCCAACTGGAACAGATGCAGAGTATGGGTGGGCTGGGCAGCCTGGTGGAGAAGATGCCGGGCATGAGCGAATTGCCGGACCAGGTCAAAAACCGCGTTAATGACAGGCAGACCGTCAGCATGATCGCCATCATCAATTCGATGACGCCACAGGAAAGAAGCTTTCCCGATGTCATTCGCGGTTCGCGCAAAAAGCGAATTGCGGCGGGTTCCGGCACCCAAATCCAGGATGTTAACCGCATGCTCAAACAGTTCTCGCAGATGCAGCGGATGATGAAAAAATTTGGCAAGGGCGGCATGAAGGGCATGATGCGAAAACTGGCCAGCCTGAAAGGACAGATGCCACCAGGCCGGTTTTCCTGAATTTAATGGTCCGCTCTGACAGACGCAGGTTTCTGAAGCAGGGTCTGATTGCGGCCGGTGGACTGGGTCTGGGTATCACCGCCTGGTCACGACTGGCGCAACACGGTCAGCCCCCCGTGTTTCATCCTGCGTTGGGACCACTTAAGGTAACAAGTGACCAGACCTCTGGTCTGCCACTGCTGAAACTGCCGCAAGGTTTCCGTTACCACACTCTTGCCTGGGCAGGAGACGCCCTCGCCGATGGTTATCCGGGTCCGGGATCCTGTGATGGCATGGGTGTGGCAGGCGATGAAAACGGCATTGTCACACTGATCCGTAACCACGAGTTACGTCGTTCTTCCGGCCCCATCGGGGATCCGCAAAAAGCCTGGGACGTAACCGGGGGAGGGGCTTCCACACTCAAGTTTGACACCCGTACCGAGCGCCTGGTGGATTCCAGGATCAGCCTGGGTGGTACGCTCAACAATTGCGCGGGTGGAATCACCCCATGGGGTACATGGCTGTCCTGCGAAGAGGCGCCTTTTACCCCTGAACTGATGCATTTGGGCGGCGACCTCAGGCAGAAATTCTGGCATTTGAAACATGCAAAAAAATCGCATGGGTATGTTTTCGAAGTGCATCCCGAGGGTGAGACAAAGCCGCAACCGATTGTGGAAATGGGTCAGTTCTACCACGAAGCCGCTGCGGTCGACCCGGACAGCGGGATCGTGTATATGACGGAAGACGCCGAGCCCAATGCAGGCCTGTACCGTTATCTGCCGGACGTGCCGGGAGATTTGCAGGCAGGCGGAAAGCTGCAAATGCTGAGGGTGGAATCACACAAAACTCTGACTTATGCAGTGCCTTTAAATAGGCCCGTGGCGTTTGACTGGGTCGATATTCCCGATCCTGGTTTGGGTCATACAGCCGGTACGCACGATGGTGCAGGTGTCGTCGCCCAGGGTCTGGCAAATGGCGGTAGCGCATTTGTCTCTCTGGAAGGCTGCAGTTTTTACCAGGGTTCAGTTTATTTCACATCGAAGGCTGGTGGTGAGGCGCGCGCCGGGCAAATATTCCGTTTGGATATTGCCCGGGGCACCCTGGAGTTAATCTTTGAAGCCGCAGAGCGCGGCGGCTTTACCGGGCCGGATAATATCGCCGTCAGTCCGCAAGGCAGCCTGTTGATCTGTGAAGACCGTCTCGGCGCTTTTACAAAGGCTCAATATATCGCAGGGTTTAGCGAGCGGGATGGCCTGTTTGCCTTTTGCCAGATCAATCCGCAACTGGGCGGTGAATATGCCGGCCATAAGCTGCACAAAACCGCTCTCCGAAGCGAGTGGGCCGGGGTGTGCTTTTCTGCAGACGGTCTGTGGATGTTCGCAAACATTTACAATCCTGGTATCACGTTTGCCATTACCGGGCCGTGGCAAGACGGGCCCGTTTAAAAAAAAACACAAGCTGTTGTTTTCTTTTGATACAAACGCGGTTAAAATGCTCTGTTTCGTGGAGCCGGGTAAGCGGACGTGTGTTCGTGCACCGGTATCAGTCGTTGGTTTTACCTGTGTGGCCGAGGGTCAACAGGAAAACCTGGCCATTAAGTTGGTTTTAGCAAAAGGTTATAGGGAATGGTAAAGATTCGATTGGCGCGCGGTGGCGCTAAAAAGCGGCCTTTCTATCACATCGTGGTAGCAGATGCGCGTAGCAAACGTGATGGACGTCGTATTGAAAGAATTGGGTTTTTTAACCCGCTGGCCCGTGGCCAGGAAGAGCGTCTGCGGCTAAATCTGGAACGTGTTGATTACTGGACCGGTGTCGGTGCACAACTCAGCGAGCGTGTACAGAACCTGGTTTCACAAGCCCGGGGCAGTGCTGCTGCCTGATTGGCTTGCGGTTGATGTTGTCGTAGGGTTTGCGTGAAAAGCGCGCATAAACATGTCGCGCTTGGATACGTTTCAGCGGTTCACGGCATCAAAGGCTGGGTCAAGGTACATTCATGGACCAGACCCATGGAAGCGATACTTCAGTACCGGCCCTGGTTGCTGGGAGAAGAGAAAAGGCCTGTCAAAATAATAGACGGGCGTAAACAGGGTAAAGGGCTGGCCGTTTTATTGCCGGGTTTTGAAGACCGCGAGCAGGCAGCCATCCTGGTGGGAACGCAGATTTTCGTCAGTCGCGATTCGTTGCCCCCGGCAGGTAAAAATGAATACTACTGGTCTGATCTCGAAGGACTGGAAGTTAAAACCACCAAGGGCGAGTCGTTAGGCCGGGTGGACAAGTTGATGGAAACCGGTGCGAATGATGTACTGGTGGTCCGCGGAGACCGGGAGCGCCTCGTACCGTTTATCCAGGGCCAATACGTAACCCGTGTTGACCTTGAAGAAGGACTGATAGTAGTCGACTGGGATCCTGAGTTTTAGGTGGAAAACGGCAGGTATCATGCGTATTGACGTGATAACACTGTTTCCAGAGTCGCTGGAAGGATTGACCGGGCTGGGTGTTACCGGCCGCGCAATCAGGGAAGGCCGGGTGGTGTTGAAAGCCTGGAATCCCCGGGATTTTGCGACCGACAGGCACAGGACCGTGGATGACCGGCCTTATGGCGGTGGCCCCGGTATGGTGATGGCGGTTGAACCGTTGAGTTCAACCATAGCAGCAGCGCGGAAGGAACACGCAAGTGGCGCCCGCGTCAGCCTGATGAGTCCACAGGGTCGAAAGCTTGACCAGGCGGGTGTAGATGAGTTGGCGAGCAGGCAGGGGTTAATACTTGTTTGCGGGCGTTACGAAGGCGTCGATGAGAGGGTGATTGAGTCCGTTATCGACGAGCAATGGTCGATTGGTGATTACGTCATCAGCGGCGGGGAGTTAGCCGCTGCAGTTTTAATCGATGCGGTGACCCGGTTGATACCGGGCGTTTTGGGACACGAACAGTCGGCTGTTCAGGATTCGTTTGTGGATGGTCTGCTGGATCATCCGCATTACACCCGTCCTGAAGTAGCGGGTGGTATGGCAGTACCGGAGGTGCTGTTGTCAGGCGACCATGAGGCGATCCGCCGCTGGCGCAGGAAGCAGGCGCTGGGCAGGACCTGGCAATTGCGACCGGACCTGTTGGAAAACAGGCAAATGGATGAAGAGGCGGAATTACTGTTAAAAGAATTTCGTCATGAATTGGAAATTGATTGTTAAAGGCCGGAAGCGGCTTAAATTGGAAGGACAGAACGATGAATATCATTGAGCAAATCAACGCAGAACAAGTGACCCGTGAGTTACCGAAATTCAGTCCCGGTGATACCGTCGTCGTCAGCGTAAAAGTTAAAGAAGGTGACCGTGAACGCCTGCAGGCGTTTGAGGGCATTGTCATTGCGATCAAAAACCGCGGCCTGAATTCCGCTTTTACGGTCCGTAAAATATCTCACGGCACCGGTGTTGAGCGTGTTTTCCAGACCAACAGCCCGCTGATTGATTCGGTTACGGTAAAACGCCGTGGTGCGGTTCGTCGTGCCAAGCTTTACTACCTGCGCGATCTTGAAGGCAAGGCATCCCGCATCAAGGAAAAACTGGGTTGATCAACACCAACCCTCGTTAATTGTGAAAAAGCCCGCACCGCGGGCTTTTTTTTGGCCAGTAGAATGACCGGTAATCCTTGAAAGCGAAGGATCCGGCCTCAATTTGGGGAGTAGCTTTCAATTTACCGGAAACAACTATGACTGAAACTACCAAATCTACTAAAACCAAGAGTTCAAAAGCCAAGGTTCAGAAAACCGAAAAACATGAATTTCAGGCCGAGGTACGTGAAGTCCTGAACCTGATGATTCACTCGCTGTATTCCAACCGCGAAATCTTTCTTCGCGAGCTGATATCAAATGCGTCTGATGCCTGCGACAAGTTGAGGTTCAAAGCCCTGCAGAACGCCGATCTGCTCGGTGGTGATGCTGAATTGAAGATTGAAGTCGACATCGATGAAAAAGCCGGCCTCGTGACTATCCGAGACAATGGTATTGGAATGTCGAGGCAAGAGGTGATCGAGAATATCGGCACCATCGCCCGTTCGGGTACCAAGAAGTTCCTTGAGAATGTTTCTGAGAACAAGGAATTCAATGCAAACCTCATCGGCCAGTTCGGTGTCGGCTTTTATTCGTCATTCATTGTTGCGGACAATGTAACGCTGCTGACGCGGGCCGCAGGAACGAAACCTTCCGAGGGTGTGCGCTGGGAGTCAGACGGAACCGGTGAGTATTCCATTTCACAGGTCGATCTGCCCAAGCAGGGTACCGAGGTCACCCTGCATCTGCGAGAAGACGCCAAGGAGTTCCTGAGTTCCTGGAAAATCCGCTCGCTGATCAGCAAGTACTCCGATCATATCGGCTTCCCCATCTATATGAAGAAGCCTGCGCTGCCGGAAGATGATGAGACCGGGCAAGCAGAGTCAAAATCGGAGTGGGAGGCCGTTAACCAGTCCTCCGCCTTGTGGACATTGCAAAAGTCGGAGATCAGCAGTGACGACTACCAGGCCTTCTACAAGCATGTGAGCCATGATTTTGAAGATGCGCTGAGCTGGAGCCACAACCAGGTCGAAGGCAGCCAGAACTACACGTCATTGCTGTATGTGCCGTCCAAGGCGCCGATGGATATGATGATGCAGCGGGATGAACGCCGCGGTTTGCGTTTATACGTCAAGCGCGTGTTCATCATGGATGCTGCCGAACAATTGCTGCCGCACTATCTGCGTTTCATACGCGGTGTGGTTGATTCTGACGACCTGCCGCTGAATGTTTCCCGCGAACTGTTGCAGGAAAATAAACTGGTTGAAAAAATCCGCTCCGCGGTGGTCCGTCGCAGTCTCGATTTGCTGCAGAAGCTTGCCGACAAGGAAGCAGAAAAATACAACACCTTCTGGGACGAGTTCGGCAATGTTCTCAAAGAAGGTCTGGCTGAAGATATGGGCAACCGTGAGAGGATTGCCAAGTTGCTGAGGTTTTCATCAACGGCTGATGCATCCAGGGAGCAACGAGTCAGCCTGGAAGACTATGTCTCCCGCATGAAGGAAGGCCAGGATGTGATCTGGTACGTGACGGCGGAAAACCGTAAGGCTGCCGAAAACTCGCCGCACCTGGAGATTTTCCGCAAAAAGGGCATCGAAGTGCTGTTAATGTCCGACCGCATCGACGAATGGGTGATGGGTTACTTCAACGAATTCGATGGCAAGAAATTGCGCTCGATCGCCAAGGGTGATGTTGATTTGGGGACCGATACGGACGCCACGGAAGCGGAAAAGGCTGAAGACGCACAGAAAGAGCCGCTGTTGAAGCGCCTGTCAGAATCACTGAAAGACGAGGTCAAGGAGGTCCGTGCTTCCAGGCGTCTGACGGAATCTGCATCCTGCCTGGTGCTCAGTGAACAGGAACTCGCCTTGCACATGCGCCGCATGCTTGAACAGGCTGGCCAGACACTGCCCGACAGCAAGCCGGTGTTGGAGGTCAACCTGGAGCATCCGTTGCTCAAGCAGGCCGAGGCGACCGGTTCTGACGACGAGTTCA
>DATCZY010000441.1:0-2044 GCA_036525655.1 Lysobacterales bacterium
GGCATGTCAGCAAACGCGGTGGGCAGGGTCTCGAAGATCAGGCCCGGACCGGAGCCCGGATTCAACCCGTTGCCGAACACGAGCGGGAATATCATGAGCCCGGCAAGCAGGGCGACGAGCGTGTCCGCACCGGCAATGATCAGCGCAGACTTTGTTAACGACACGCTCTTCGGGACATAAGAGCCGTACGTCATCAAAAGACCCATTGCGACGCTTATGGAAAAAAATGCCTGGCCAATGGCGGTCAGCACAACAGCACCATCGATCTTGCTGAAGTCCGTGCTGAAGAGAAAGCTGACACCTGCGGCGAAATCACCCTCAACCGCGGCGTAGCCGATCATGAGCAGCAACATCGCGAACAGCGCTGGCATCAACACGGTGACGACCCTTTCAAGACCATCTTTAAGCCCGCGGCCAACGATGAACAGTGCGATTGTCATGAAGATGCTGTGCCACAGAATCAGGGTCTGTGGATCCGCCTTGAGATCGGTAAACTGCTGCGCAATCGCACCGGGTGCGCCGTCACCAAACCCGGCACCTGCCTTAAAGATGTAGGCCAGCGTCCACCCGGCGATGACGCTGTAATAGGTGGCAATCAGGTAACCCACGAACATCGCCATGTATCCGACGAGTGACCAGCGACCCGGGTTCAGGCCGCCGTGTTTCGCGACATTCGCCATCGCAATCGGTGGACTGTGCCCGCCCGCACGGCCGATCCAGAGCTCGGTAATCAGGATCGGGATTGCAATGAACAAGACGCAGCCGAGATAGATGAGCACGAACGCTCCGCCACCGCTGACGCCGACGATATAAGGAAATTTCCAGATGTTGCCGAGCCCGACGGCTGCGCCAACGGCTGCAAGAATAAAAGTAAACCCCGATGACCAGGTCTTCCCCGATGCTTGTGCCATATTGTTATTTCCCCTGAAACCCTTGTTAGCCGGCGGCCCTAGCTTACAACAAGATCACGCAAATGCCGGCATTGCCGCACCGCAGCAACGGGCCAGGCGATATACTCACGACGATCATGGGTAAAACGAAACTTGAAAAACAGGCATTGCAACAATCGCGGGTCTTTCCATGATCGACATCAAGCGCTTTGAAGCGGAATGCCGGCTGGATATTCCACTACTCGATGCGATGCAGCTTTCATTCGTCAGATTCGGCGACCTTACGCTGACAATGGAAGCGCCGCTGGCACCGAACATCAACAACAAGGGAACTGCCTTCGGCGGCAGTATCGCCAGTATCTGTCTTTTCGGTGGCTGGGCAGTGTCGACACTCGCGTTCATCGACAACGGTATTAGCAACACGGAAATCGTTGTCTTCAAGAACGACATGACGTTCGAACGTCCTGCAAGAGGACTCCTGCGCGTGAATGCCTGGATAAAGCCGGATGAATTCGAGGCTTGCCTGGCGCGACTAAGGGCGGGTGACCGGAGCAGAATTCGCCTGAATATTCATGTTGATCTGTTTCATGGCGATGACCGATGTGCGACCATGCACGGCCTTTACGTCGTTTGGTTGAAATAGAAACTGTGACAAAGAAATTCATTCTCGCCTGCACGGCACTGGCCCTGAGTGCATGCGCGGGCACACAGGTAACCAAAGTCCAGAAACTTTCTTCTTCTGCGGATGCGCCATACAGCAATATTCTCGTCATTGCTCTGTTTGACTCCTACGATGCCCGGGTTTATCTGGAGAAGGAAATCGTCAAACAGCTCTCAGAAAAAGGTGTAACGGTCGTTGCCAGCACCTCAATGATGACGCCCAAGGTTGCAGCGAACCGAGAGACGTTCCTGGCCATGGTTGATGAACTGGGTTCTGATGCAGTCCTGGTCACACGCCTCGTCAACCACGATGCCGAAGTGAAGGTCAAGGACATGCGGCCCCAGTCCACCTACAACGTCACGCCCACGTATTACTACAACGTCTGGAACGTTGAGTTAGAGGAATACGTACAGCCGCAGTATATGCAGTTCAAGCATTCGATCGTTTTGGCAACACAGCTTTACTCGGCAAGCACGCGCGAGCCGGTTTGGGC
>DATCZY010000442.1:0-2982 GCA_036525655.1 Lysobacterales bacterium
TGCGGTTCGAGCATTTGCCGAAGCGCCTCGATTGCACGCTCCGCTTTCCACTCCTGCACGAACCCCAACAGGCCATTGAGCAGTATGATAACGAGGATGGTGATGGCATCACCGACTTCACCGACGGCCAGTGCAATGGCGGCGGCCACCAGCAGGATGATGATCAGCACATCCATGAACTGGCGCAGCAACACGGTATACCAGGGCACCCGGTGAATCACTTGCAGGGCGTTCGGGCCATATTGCGCGAGCCGGGTGGCGGCTTCCGTTGAGTCCAGACCCGTATGCCGGTGTGTGCGCAGTTGCGCGATTGCAGCGTCCGCGTGCAGTGTATGCCAGGCAGGCCCGCTAGCCGTCCTGTTACCGGGAAGACTCATGGTCCGCCGTGTAACGACCTGCTGTTTTCCCTCAAAAGCTCCCCAAGCACCTTGATATCCGACTGGAACGTCCTGTAACAGGCGGCACTGCGCCCCGCTGCCGCGGGATGGTAGGTCGCGAAGTAACGCCGTTCTTTCAAAACCAGGCGTCCACGTATGGCATTGAGCCGGCTACCGCCCAAAAAGGCCTTCACCGCGGTGATGCCCAACAGGCAGATGATATCGGGCTTGATCGCCTGGATCTGCCGGTTCAGATGGGCGGTGACACAGGTGTGGATCTCGTTTTTCAATGGCAGGCGGTTATTGGGCGGCCGGCACTTGACCACGTTGGTTATGAACACGTCGTTGCGCCTGATACCCGCATCGTTCAAGGCCTGCTCCAACACCTTGCCCGAGCGCCCGAGGAAGGGCTTGCCCTCGGTGTCCTCCTGCCGCCCGGGTGCTTCGCCGATGAACATCAACCTTGCCCTGGAGGGTCCTTCACCCGGCACTGTCGCAGACCGGCCGGTCGCCAGTGGGCACAGGGTGCAATTGCGGATATCACGCGCGATCACTTTCAGTCCAGTCATTGTGCTATTTCAAAAGGCATATTGAACCTTTCGGCCTCCGACAAAGAACCAGGCTTCAATATGGATGAAAGCGGAAATAAATGCATTGATATGCATCAATTTAATACGCGAGGATTGCCAACGATACAAAGTTTCGGCTTTGAGCGGCGTCAGATGAAGCAAAACTCGCAGGCCGTTCGTTAAACCGTGCAGGCGTTGACCTGAATCAATGACGGTAACACACTTCCAGGGTAACTTTGATGGGCAGGTTGTAGCGTGGGCCACGGTTTTTTTTCAGCCTCCCACGTGCTTCCCTTACTCTTCGGTCCCAGGGAGTAAAGCGATATGTCCGGAACCCTCCTGATTTCAAAAGTATCGATGCGCTTTCATCAAGCGCCGGAAGGTACTCCTCATGCGACGCGAGCAAACCGCCACGCGACAGCAACCTCAGAAACCGGGCACGGCCGATGCTGACCATCGACGGCGATATGGGCGAAGGTGGCGGGCAGATACTGCGCACTGCCCTGACACTGTCACTATGCCAGGGCCGGGCATTCCGTATCGTGAATATCCGCCGCAGGCGCAATAATCCGGGCCTGCGGGCGCAACACCTGGCAGCGGTCAACGCCGCCGCCACCATCGGCCATGCCGAGGTGCGAGGCGCCGACCTTGGCTCACGGGAAATTATCTTCAAACCCCAGCAACCCGCAGCGGGTCAATATCATTTCGATATCGGCACCGCCGGCAGCACCAGCCTGGTCCTGCAAACCCTGCTGCCGCCACTGATGACGGCATCAGCGGGTTCACGCATCACCCTGGTTGGCGGTACCCACAACCCGTTGGCGCCCAGCTTTGAGTATCTGCACTACGTCTATCTGCCATTGCTGCGCCGCATGGGTGCAAAGGTCAGCGCGCAGATGGATCGTGCCGGTTTTTACCCCGCCGGTGGCGGCAGCATCACGGTTGACATCGAAACCATCGCACAGCTTCAGCCATTGACACTGCTGCAGCGTGGCAAACTGAAAAGCCTGTCGGCGTACGCCTTGCTCGCACACCTGCCAGAACACATTGCCGAACGCGAGTTGCAGGTGTTGCAAACCGAGCTGCAACTCGAGCGTTCAAAACTCCACACGCAGATCCTGGATTCGGCCAACGGCCAGGGTAACGTGCTGCTGCTGGTCATTGAATCAGAGTACTGCAACGAGGTCATCTGCGGTTTCGGCAGGCGCGGATTACGCGCGGAAACGGTCGCCCGCCAGGTCGTTAACGATGCCCGTCGCTACCTCGACGCAGCTGTACCAGTGGGCCAGCACCTGGCCGATCAATTGATACTCCTGCTGGCGTTAGCCGGCTCCGGCAGCTACCGGACGTTGGAACCCGACTCCCATACGCGCACCAACATCGACGTCATAAGGGCTTTCACAGAGGTGCATATCAGCTGTGAGCGCGAAGACATCCAGCGCTGGAGGGTGACCGTTGATTGAATGGCGAACCCCGTGAGCATCAGCCTGCGCCAACTTGAAAGAACTGTTCTTTATTCCGAGGAAATCGACATCGCACTCAACAAGAAAACCGACCGGGAATACTTCAGGTGGTTCCTGGCCAGCCTGCTGTTCGGCGGCCGCATCTCCGAAGCCATCGCCAGGAAGACCTACCGTGCCTTCGAGCGGCATGGCTTGTTGACACCCGGAAAGATACTCGAAGCGGGGTGGGACTACCTCGTTTTCCCGATCATGCGTGAAGGCGGCTATGTGCGTTACGACGGCAGAAAATCGCAACAGATCCTGCGTGACTGCCACATGTTGCTTGAGCAGTATGATGGCAGCCTCACCCGGGTGCATGAAGCGGCTGCGGATTCTCAGGATTTGGAATCCCGATTACTGGCGTTTTATGGCGTGGGACCCGTAACGGCCAATATCTTCCTGCGTGAGATGCGGCCCTACTGGCGCAAGGCAGACCCGGAGCCCTTGCCGGCAGTGGTGGAAGTGGCCGCGGAACTGGGGCTGGACCTGGATAGATACAACAGGAAAACAATCACCTTCACACGCATTGAGGCC
>DATCZY010000443.1:0-8232 GCA_036525655.1 Lysobacterales bacterium
TCACCGACATGCTGGTTGCCAACCGCCTGTACCGGCAGGCAGCGGCGAGGCAGGGCAATCAAAAACTGGCTGCATTTCTGGCCGACCTCGAACCCCTGCTGATCGAACTGGCCTACCAGGCCCAGTCGGGCTCGACGGCAACACGTGAACGCATGCAACAGGAGGTCAAAGACGGCCTTTTGTTCAGGGTTCGCGTCATGAACAAGCAACTTAACAAACCCGAAATATCGGTATAAGGACACCCACATGAAACCTGGAAAATTTATCAAAAGCCTCGCGTTGACCACCGTACTGGTGACGGCAACGGTGCTGGCGCAGACCCCTTACGACGAAGGGCACAAGGCGTTGCGCGAACAGGACTGGACGTCCGCTGCGGAGCATTTCAAGCAGGCGATCAAGGCCGACAAGAGCACCGCTGACGCTTCCATGTACTGGCGCGCCCATTCGCTGTACAAGGCAGGGCGCCAGAAAGAGGCCGAACGGCAGGTCAACACGCTGGAGCGCAAATACCCCGACAGCCGCTGGGTAAAAGAGGCCCAATTATTACAAATCGAGCATGGCGACAGCGGGCCGGTACTGGCCGATGTCGCCCACGAGTCCGGCATGGACGAGGATTTACGCCTTTTCGCACTGGCCCAACTGATGGATCGTGACCCGGAGCGGGCCTTGCCGCTGGTACTCGACATGTTGAACAGCACCGATTCGGAAAGTGTTCGCGGCGATACGCTTTTCATGCTCGGCATGAGTGATGACCCGCGGGCCCAGGAGGCCATTGCGCGGATTGCACGCGACAGCAAAAACCCGAAACTACAAGCGGACGCCATCCACATGCTGGGTATCTCCTCCAACCAACCTTCGATGGACCTGCTGGCAAGCCTGTACCGGGAATCCGATAGCCTGGAGGTTAAGCAAGCCGTAATCCAGGCCTATATGATCGGTGATGAATCCGGAGAACTGGTTGAAATACTGAGCGACCTTCTCAAAACCGAGAAGGAACCGGAGCTTCAAATGGAAATCATACGCACGCTGGGCCTGATGGATGCGACGGATGAATTGCGGGAAATCTACCCGACACTTAAAGACCAGGAAACCAGGGTGGCGGCCCTCGAAGCCTACTTCCTGGCCGGTGACACCGAAACCCTGCGCCAGGTCCTTGAGACCGAGACCAACCCGGAGTTGCGGATGACAGCAATCCGCGGCATCGCGATGGAAGATGATGAAGGCTCGGTGGCCTTGCTCGAGTCAATTTATGACAAGGCAGCTTCGAATGATGAGAAAAAAGCCATCCTCGAATCCCTGGTGATGATGGACGATGCACAGGAACTGGCGATGAAAATCGCGCGCACGGAATCCGACACTGAATTGCGCCGCGATGCGATCCACATGCTCGGCGTGATGGAAGCCACCGAGGAAATGGGTGCACTGTACGCCAGCATCGGTCAGAAGGAACTGCGCAAGCTTGTTCTCGAGTCCATGATGGTCGCCGACGACATCGATGGTCTGCAGAAAGTGCTGCAGTCCGAAAAAGACGAGGAGTTGCGGGCCCAGGCGATCGAGATGCTGGCCGTCAGTGACGATGAAGACGCCGCCCAATACCTGGTTGGTCTTTACCCGGGCGCTTCTCGCACAGAAAAGCAGACGATCATTCAATCTATGATGATCATGGAAAATGCCGCGGGTCTGATCGGCCTGATGAAAACCGAGACCGATGCGGAACTCAAACGCGAAATGTTGCAGATGCTGACCATCATGGATTCGGAAGAGTCTGACCGGTACCTGTTCGAAATGCTGGAGAAAAAGGGATGAAACCGAACTGGTTGAGTTTGGTCCTGCTGCTTATGAGTGGCGCCACGTGGGCCCAGCCGGGTGAGTTGTCCGGCGCCGATTTGACCGAAAATACAAAGGTCATGAATCCGCTCGAGGTGATGAAGGCAGTGGAAGGACAATGGCTGGCCTTCAGCGTCCCGGCACTGGCGGATACGCGCTCACCGTGTTGTTGGATGGGCAAGTGGAATGGCATGGGTGAGGTTGGTTGCAGCCTGGAAACCGCGCATCAAAGTTACGGTACGAGATCGGATTCCCCATTGGCGGAAAACCTGGTTGTCTTCAGCCGCATACACGACGGAAAGGTCAGCGATCTGCGTGTCATCGGTGAATCATGCCCGGTCGATGCGGGCGGTGCAGCGGTGACCTGGATCGGAAATGTTGGAAATACAGCCGGTCTGGATTGGTTGGAAAACACGGCCCGCTCGGACCGGAATAATTCAGGTGGTTCAGCCCTGATGGCAATGGCGATGCACCGCAGTCCCGAGGCGGGTCAGCGTCTTTACTCCCTGGCAAAAGAAAAACGGAGTGATGTCGCCAAAGGGGCCATATTCTGGCTGGGAGAAAACCGTGGCGAGCAGGGCTTGAGCATGCTGAAACAACTGCTGGCGGAACTGCCAAGGGGCGATAGGCGACGTGAAATCAATTTTGCGCTGGCGCAGAACAACACACCCGAAGCGGCGCAACTGCTGTTTGAGATAAGCAAGGCGGATCCGGACGCGGAGCAACGGGGACAGGCGATGTTCTGGTTGGCGCAGGAATACCCGCAACAGGCACAGGCCTGGTTGCTGGAGCTTATTGCCACCGAGCAGGATGAAGATGTGTTGGAGCAGGCCGTGTTTGCGGTTTCGCAGTTACCCAAAGGTAATGGTGACAAGATATTGCTGGACCTGGCGAAAAACGCTCAAGCTTCACGCACCGTCCGGCGTCAGGCCATTTTCTGGTTGGCGCAATCGGATAACGAAAGCGGCGTCGATGCGTTAACAGCGCTTCTGACACGTTAGATTGGTTGCAGAAATCATGAAAAAGCAAAGGGTCACCGAGGTGACCCTTTTTTATTTGGGTAAAACCAAAGCGCTATACTGGAGACCCGGTAAACATCGGAGGAGTCAAATGGATATTCAGACTCTGACTGCATTCTTCATGTGGTGCACCATTATCAATACCGGCATAGTATCGCGCTCCTCATCATCGGATAGGCTATGACTGATATGTATCGACAAATTATAAAATTCTGGTTCGAAGATATAGAACCTGCGATGTGGTGGAAGAAGGACGATGGTTTTGATGCGCTACTGGTAGAGCGCTTTGCAGAACTGCACGCCAGGGCGGGCCGCTGCGAGTTGTACGAATGGCGGAGGCAGGCCGAGGGCAGGCTGGCTGAAATCATCGTGCTGGACCAGTTTTCACGCAACATGTTCAGGGATTCAGCCCTGGCTTTTGCCAACGATGCCCTGGCCCTGGCGCTGTCGCAGGAAGCGATTGCCTGTGGAGCGGACCAGGCCCTGACAGCGGTGCAGAGAAGCTTTCTGTATATGCCGTTCATGCACAGCGAATCGCTGCAAATTCACGAGGTCGCAGTGGAGTTGTATCGCAAAAATGGCATCGCAGGCAACCTGGATTTTGAATTCCGCCACAAGGCAATCATCGAAAGGTTCGGTCGTTATCCGCACCGCAACAAGGTGCTTGGCAGGCAATCGACCGCAGAAGAAACTGAGTTTCTGACCGAAGCCGGTTCGAGCTTTTAGCACTATAATGATGGCTGGACGAATGGTGCCGGAATAAGGTGTCAGGGTCTTTGCACTGACCACGGTTTTCTAATTCAGCAGGGAAAAGCCTTAATGGAAATGCTTTCCGCCTTGGATGCGACGTTTATCTACCTGGAAAGCGAACACAGCCCGATGGCCATCGGCGCCGTGTACGTTATCGACGCAAAAGACGCGCCCGACGATTTCTCCTACCAGACCTGGCGCTCACTCGTAGAAAGCCGCCTGAAACTTTCCAGGGTTTTCCGGCAACGCCTGGTTGAGGTGCCCCTGGATTTGTCCTTTCCTTACTGGATCAATGATCCAGGGTTCAACCTGGATAATCATTTACCTTTCGCCATCCTGCCAGAACCGGGTGGTATGGCTGAGTTGATGCAAAAGGCGGCACACGTCTGGGGCCGGGTTCTGGATCGCGAACGGCCATTGTGGGATATCACATTTGTAGCCGGTTTAAATAATATTGACGGCCTGTCAAAGGGTTCATTCGCCTTGATTACCCGGGTGCATCACGCTGCGGTGGATGGCAAAGCCAGTACCGAGATGATGACCGCGTTGCTCGACATGACACCGGGAATCCGCAAAATCAAGGGGGAGGATTCCTGGCAACCGGAAGACCTGCCCTCTACCGTGAGCGTTATCACCCGTTCCTGGTCCAGGGCCGGACAAAAAGCCGTTGAACTGGCAGGGTTTGTCGGCAAGGTCGCGGCGGGTACAGCGCAACTGCAAAGTGACATTTGGCTGAAAAAACTCGAGCCGCCACCGAGGTTATTAAGTGCGCCGCCCTCTATGTTCAACCAAGCGGTCAGCTCGGCCAGGACCTTCTGGGGCAGGAATTTTGATTTTGAGCGTATCAGGGCGATACGAAGGGCTGTACCCGGGGTCACCATCAATGACGTGGTGCTGGCAATCTGCGCCGGGGGACTGCGCCGCTACCTGTTGAAAAAGGGCGAGTTACCGGCCAAACCGCTGGTGGCGATGGCGCCGATATCCGTGCGCGGTGAAGAGGGTGGCGCCGGAAACCAGGTATCGGCGATGCTGGTCGGCCTGGCTACCGATGCCGACAATGAACTCGACCGCCTGGTGCGCATTAATGCCAACACCAGGCGCTCAAAAATCCACGCCGGTGCATTACCGGCGAGTAAGATCACCGAGTTTTTGCCGTCTGAAACCCTCGCCGCAGCCGCCCGGGTCTATACACGAACCCGTCTCGGCGGCCACCACCGGCCGTTTTTCAACGTGACCATTACGAATGTTCCGGGACCGCCGGTTCCGCTTTATGTTGCGGGTGCACGTATTCACAGCGCTTTCGGCATGGCGCCTATTCTCGATGGGTTGGGCTTGATCCTGGTGGTGCTCAGCTATAACGGAAGAATATCAATCGGTATCAATTCCTGCGAAGAAATAGTGCCGGACCCTGACAATATGGCAGAATGCATCGAGCGTTCTTTCAATGAACTGGAACTCGCCGTCAAAAAGGCGGGGCCAAACCTTGGGATCGCCGGACTTCCGGTGAGTGAAGAAGCGTCACGTAAAGGCGCCGATACCCTGAAAGGGTTTCACGATGCCAACCAGGCACTGGATAAAGCCACTGAGTCACTTGGGGAATATATGAGTGGGGAAAAAAGCCAGAACAACGAATCTGATTGACCATTCGCACCGACCTTCCAAATTATTGTTGATGGCGGAGGGCAGGGCTGTTTATGACGCCGCTGCGATGCTCCCATTGCTGGCCCTGAAGAAGTATTTGCCGCAGGGCGACAATCACCCCGTGCTGGTTTTCCCAGGCTTTCTTGCCAGTTCACGCTCAACCCGGCCATTGCGTAGGTACCTGGCGGACATCGGTTACCGTTCTCACCGCTGGAAGCTCGGCTACAACATGGGATACAGCCACAAGTTGCATTATGGAATGCGCGACCGGGTGACCACACTGGTGGAACGTTATGGCGAGAAGATCAGCCTGGTGGGCTGGAGTCTCGGTGGGGTCTATGCGCGCGAACTTGCACGTGAAATGCCCGATATCGTGCGCCAGGTCATTACCATGGGCAGCCCGTTTCGCGGGCATCCAAGCTCCAGTAACGTGCACCGGGTGTTCAACATGTTCACCGAGGTTCCGTATGACGAGATGCCGAAGTCATTCCTTCAACACATGGCTCATCCGCCACCGGTTCCCACCACGGCGCTTTACACCCGCGGTGATGGTGTGGTTGCGTGGCAGTCCACCGTTGAGGTATCCGACCGACATGACGTGGAAAACATCCACGTCGGGGGCGCGCACATGGGGCTCGGCTTTAATCCGCGGGCGCTGTTTGTCCTGGCCGACCGCCTGGCCCAGCCGGAAGGCCAGTGGCGGCCTTTCAAACCACCTTTTTATATGAAACCATTGTTTCATAACTGGTATCCTGACTGGCTGGTGCACGGCTCTGAAAACCCGTTGAAAGTTAGCAGTTAAACTGCACAAAGCCGAAAATGAGTGGCCGGGTTAGGCTTGGCCGAAAAAGTGAACAATCATCCTGAAAATGAAAGAAACCAAGAAACCACTTGATCGCGCGGGCTTGCTGAAACTGGCCAGCGTTGCGTCCGTTGTCACCGCCGGCATCCTGATCGTTGCCAAGCTGATCGCCTGGACGCTGACCGGTTCTGTCAGCCTGCTTGCATCACTGGTCGATTCGGTCATGGACAGCTTTGCGTCGCTGATCAACCTGTTCGCCATTCGTTATTCGCTCCTGCCCGCTGACGATGACCACCGCTTCGGTCACGGCAAAGCCGAACCATTGGCCGGTCTTGCGCAGGCAGCGTTCATTGCCGGTTCTGCAATTTTCCTGGTTTTTCACGCCATCGACCGTTTGCGTTACGCACGTCCGTTGGACCAGGTTGGTGTGGGTGTCGGCGTGATGGTGGTTGCGATCGTGATGACCATCGGCTTACTGACAATCCAGCGATATGTCATCCGTAAAACCGGTTCAACGGCCATCCGTGCGGACTCGCTGCATTACTTGACGGACTTGTTGACCAACATGAGCGTCCTGGTGGCGCTGTACCTTTCCAGCCTGGGCTGGACCTGGGCCGACCCGGTATTTGCCATCGCGGTGGCCATTTATATTTTTTACAGTTCCTTTCGGATCGGCCACGAAGCTTTTCAGCAACTCATGGACAGGCAGCTGCCCCAGGAGATACTTCAACAGATACGGGCCACTGCGATGGGCCACGAAGAAGTGACGGGCACCCATGAACTGCGCACGCGCCAGGCGGGACACACGAGTTTTGTGCAAATGCACCTGGAGCTGAACGAAAATTTATCGCTGAAACGTGCGCATGCGATCGCCGATGAAGTGGAAGCCGAAATCCTGGCGTTTCTGCCGGGCGCAGAGGTCATCATTCACCAGGATCCGGTTGATGATTCAAGAAAACGCCCTTCTCAAAGTAACTCAATCTGAAGTGTGAGCCCCAAGGAACTGATCGATCTCGGCCCAGGCTTCGACCGCCTGTGGAATCTGCGGATCGAAGATTTGCCATATGTGCAGCATATCTGCCCAGGTCTGCAGCCTGGCCGGTGAGCCCGAGGCATAGGCCTTGAAGACGTAACGGCGGGCGTCATCCAGCAACATCTCGGCCTCGCTGGCCTGCACCAGGGTCGGCGGCAGGCCGGCAAGGTTTCCCCGCAGGGGCGAGGCGAGCGGGTCGGCGGGCCGCACCCCGTAGGTCCAGAGCACCCACCAACTCCGGACGAATGGCGGAACTGCCTTGAGCCGGCGCAGCACCGGTCCCAGCATCGTATCGGTCGCCTCGTTGCCGCGGATGCTGGCGCCGGTGAAGGTCGTGTCAGTCAGGGGCGAAAGCGCCACGACCGCTTCGGGCGCGCGCAGCCCGTTATCCCGGATCCAGGCGATCAGGGACAGGGTGAGGTTGCCACCGGCGGAATCGCCGGCGATCAACAACTGTCGGATTTCACCGGGACCGTCGGGTCCATTGTTCAATATCCACCGATAGGCTGTCCGGCAGTCCTCGACACAATCGCTGTGGTGGTGCTCCGGCATCAGGCGATAATCGATGGCCAGCACGGCGCCACCTGTGAGTTCTGAAAACTTACTGGTCATGGTGCGATGGCTTTTCGGGCTGCCGACGACGAAGCCGCCGCCGTGGATATAAAGCATGCGCCGCGTTGGGTCGGCCCCCGGGGCGATGACCCACTCGGCCGGTACGCCACCGGCATCGACCGGAAAAAATTCACTTTTGAGCTCACGTCCATCGCTGATGGAGTCAAACGCGGTGCGTGCGGCTTTCAGGTCATGGTGGCTTCTGCCAACCGTGATTCGCAAGGTCAGTTCCCTGACCGCTTTGACCAGTTGCTGATGTTCAGGACCCAGTCCACCGCTAAGCTCGAAGTGTTGAACCGCACCTGGATCGGCGGGAGGCGGGTATGTTTGCATGCCTGGGCCCCTAAGATAAAAACGCTCAAAGCCCCAAAGAGCAAGCAAAACAAAAATCAATCCGCCCAACAGATACATTGCTTACTCCCTGAAACAAAGTAAAATCATCATTAAGGTAACAAGTCGTAGTTTAAGCTAATTTGCGGGCGAGATTAATCGGTATCGGGAGTTCATTGAAGTGACTGAAGAACTTATCAAAGAACCGATCTCCAAGG
>DATCZY010000444.1:0-3206 GCA_036525655.1 Lysobacterales bacterium
ACCGGGATATGGAGATGCTCAAACCGGTGGCCATGCAGATTGACCACTATATCCAGCTTTCCGAAGAATTGGCCGCCGATATGCAGGGCAAGACCCTGGCCGACATCCACAATATCGATCTGTACATCTTTAGCATCTTACCCACTTACCGGCCATTTGAGTGGAACCGCGCGGCGCTGGATCAGCTCAAAAGCTCCGGCGCCTTGAGGCAAATCAAAGACCAACAACTGGTGCAAAAGATTTCCGAATACGATGCCCTTACCCAGCACCTCGACCTGGATTTCACCAGCGACGATAACAAAATCCGCGAGGCGCAAAACATAGCCTTGAGGGTCGTCGATATGAACTACCCGAACCGTGGGCAGATCCCGGAATTCATCGAAGAGGAAGCCATGGGTGATTTGCTTGTGCAATTTTTCGCCTCCGACCTATACCGCGAGATCAAGGCCAATGACCTGGACCTGCTCAGCAGCGACATCAACCAGGTGCGGCATGCCGTCAACCACATCATCGAGACCGGCTCGAACATGGGGGCGCGTACCGAAATCGAGATTCCCCGCCTGGTGGCGCGCGGGCTCGAGATCATTGAGTTGATCAATGCCGCATACGGGCAGGAATAGCGAAAAGCATCCTGACCAAACATCAAGCACTGACAGTCGTTTTCTGTTTTTTTAAATACAAAGGATGAACATCATGAAAAATCTGCCTGGTCTGGTCCTACTGCTTGCCCTGCTGAACCCGTTCACGACGCTGGCGTCCGATCAGGAATGTGCAAATAGCGGCGACCCGGCGGCACTTGAGAATATACGTGCGCAACGACAGGTGTTTAACCGCGCCATTGCCGAACAGGACCTCCCGAGTATCGCCAAGGTGCTCCACCAAAATATCATTCTAATTACCGGCACCAACAGTGATGTCTACACCGGGGAGGACGCCCAACTGGCCCTTTGGAGCGAGGATTTTGTCAGCGCCGATCGGGCAGTTTACGAGCGCACACCCAGCTGCATCCGCATTTCACCGGTAGTGCCCGTGGCGTTGGAATACGGGGCATGGCGGGGCGTCAGAGTCAATATCCCGGAAGAATTTGCTTCCGGCAGCTACGCGGCCAAATGGCGGTTAGTAGACGGCCAATGGCAACTGGAAAGCGAGATCTTTGCCACCGAGGGCTGCGGCGGATCGTTCTGTCCTTCCGGTGAGCCTCGATGAAACCACAGCAACCTCCCCACCAGTCTCTCAACCTCGCGGCCGCCTATCATGCCGGGCACTGAGCACCTCGACCAGAAAGCGCCGGCCCGGCCGATAGACCGGGCGCGGCTTCCGGTGCTGGACCTGGCGCCGCTTTTCAAGAACGATACCCCGGCCCGCGCCGGGCTTGAACAGCGCATTCGCGAGGCCTGCCTGGAAACCGGGTTTTTCTATGTCTACAACAGCTGTATCGATGAACGTGTGATCGGCGATGCGCTGGCGGCGGCGCAGGCATTTTTCGGGATGCCGGATGACAGCCCGGTGAAGCAGGCCGTGCATAACCGTCATTCAAGCGGCACGAAGGGTTGGAGCCCGATGTTTGGCGAGCCGGCCTATCAGCCCGGTACGCTGGCCCACGTCGAGTCTTTCGACCTCGGTCAGCAACTCGACACCCGGCGCTATCGCAGTTTGGGTGTCGAGCCCAATATCTGGCCTGAAATTGCCGGCTTCCGGGAAGCCGTGCTCACATATTACGATGCCGTCACCGCGATGGGACGCGCCCTGGCTGAAGTGTTTTCAGGCATGCTGGGCATGGACCGCGATTTCATCAACCGCCACAGCGGCGAGCGTGCGCCGCGCACCATGCGGCTGCTGCATTACCCGGCCAACCAGGCGCCGGCCGATGACCGCCACGTCGGTATCTCGGCACACACTGACTTCGAGTGTTTCACGATTATCTGTCAGACCGCCGGCGGGCTTGAACTCACCAACGTCGAAGGCGAGTGGTGCCAGGCGCCGGCGGAAAGCGGCTGTCTGACCGTGATGCTGGGCGACATGCTGGAGCGTTTTTCAAATGGCTGCCTGCAGGCGACCGGCCACCGCGTGGCCAACACGTCCTGGCAACGACTTTCAATGGTGCTTTTTTTTGCCGTGGATGGAGATTTCGAAGTGGCGCCGCTTGCGCCATTCACCGGCCCGGACAAACCTGCACGTTTCGAACCCGTCACCCAGGATGAACATATCCGCCTGGAACTGGAACGCGCCGCGGCGCATAAACAATCCTCACTGGATTAGCAGATAGCAGCCACAATCCGGGTCAGGATACAGCGACAAACAAGTGGATGGTACCCGTAAAAAAATAAAACCGGACTATTTTTAATAATTATACATTATTTATACATCATGGGTTTTATTTCTTAGATATTCGTGCTTTAATAGTATACGTATACTATACAATCAACGATATCAATCAGGAAACCATCATGAAAACTCTGTTTACCCTGTTACTACTAATCACCAGCCTGCCGGCTTTAGCCTGTGAAAGTGAGCTTTTAGACCAGAACTTCCGCCGACTCGCCTCGACAGAGGAAGTGAACCTGTGTGAAGCCTACAGCGATAAAGTGCTGCTGGTCGTGAACACGGCCTCCAAGTGCGGCAATACACCCCAGTACGACGGGCTCGAAAAGCTTTATTCTCAATATGGCGAAGATGGCCTGGTGGTTTTGGGCTTTCCGTCCAATGATTTCATGGGACAGGAACCCGGCACTGAAGATCAGATCGAGGAATTCTGCCGTCTCACCTATGGCGTCGAGTTTCCCATGTTCGAAAAGACCTCCGTCAAAGAGGACAACGCAGACCCATTTTTCAAGGCGCTCGCCGAGTCCGCCGGCACCTATCCCACCTGGAATTTTCACAAGTACCTGATCGGCCGCGATGGCGTCTTGATAGCTGAATTCAGCCCGCGCACACAGCCGTATGACGCCAAGCTGGTTGCAGCGATTGAAAAGGCACTGGGCGAATAACGACTATGCGCAACGCCGGTGCTATCCTGATAGCTGTTTTGCTCACCTTGTCGGCGGGAAATCTCATGGCCGTGGAAGAAGCCAAGTACAGCGTTGTTGAAAAACAGGACAAGCTTGAAATCCGCGACTACGCGCCTGCGATTGTCGCCGAGGTGATCGTCTACGATGACTTTGAAAATGCCTCGGGTGTGGCTTTCAGAAAGTTATTCAACTACATCT
>DATCZY010000445.1:0-2129 GCA_036525655.1 Lysobacterales bacterium
AACCACCGGCGTCAGTTCAGGTGCGTGCCGGAGTTGGGCGAGGGCAGTACTTTGCACCACCGCAATATCGCTGAAACCTGCTTGTTGCAGGCTGTCGAGATAGCCTGCGCGCCGGTTGCGATTGGTGGATTCAACAAAAGCCGAAACCAGCGTCGTCGGGTCGTTTTCTAGTATTTCCAGCGCTTCCAAGGCAAATTCCTGTCTTTGCCAGCCGTTTTCGATACCGGCAGCGGCGCCGCGGATGTTGAACAGTGGCACGAGCGTTTCACCATGGTCTTCGTGCGGGACCAGTGTCTGCGCCTCGTAATTTTGCAGGTGTTGCATCACCTCGACGGCGACGGCGGCGCGCGGCAGCTCGGCCAATGAGCGGGTGAACTCAAACAGGGCAGCTTCCCTGGCTGGCATCGGCCAGTCACTGCGGGTCTCCAGCTGTTTAAGCTTTTCCACGGCGGCCTCGCCGTCGGCGAGCAAACCGATATTCACGATTTCAGAAACCGCCAGGTTCACATTGGCGGAACGCACGGTGGCCATGGCGCTGCCGCGGTCCCACGGTGAAGAAGACGCCTGACTGACCGCAAGTGCGGCGTCTGTGAACACGCAGAGACAAAAAATGGCAACTAAAACAAGCGGCTTCTTCATATGCTTTCCTGACGGGAGGATCATCATACAAAGTATTCTATGTTTGCACCAATGATGGAAGTCATCCTGTCCCGGGTAGACAACACTGCATCCTTTTGCGCGCGCAAACGCAGCGGGTACTTACTTGCCGGGCTTTGTTTCCAAAAGCGCCTCGAGACCCGTGGCGTTGTAAATGTTCTTGTAACCCCTGGCTTCCAGTTCCTTTATCGCCTTACCGACGCGGTTGCCGCTGCGGCAATAAAAAACCACCTCGCGTTCCCTGTCGTCACCAATCGCCGCGGCCAGGGCATCGGTTTGGTCCCATTCGATATTGATGGCGCCTTCGAGGTGCCCCTCGGTGAACTCTTCAACTGAACGAACATCGACCAGCAGATCGCCCCTTTCTATCATCGGCCAGGCCTGTCTTGCGGCTTCGGGGTCGCCACCGCCCGCCATGACTGGGTTGATCAGCCAAACGGTCAGCGCGACCATCAAGGCGTACATCATCTGTGTCGGTCTGCGGTATTTGCTCATTTGGGGGTCTGTCTCCGTTCGATTATTAAATTATTATAATACACGGCAAGTGCCGGTTTGTATTGAGTAAATTCAGGGTCTGCAGAAATTTGTCTGAATGCGGTTGGCGCCTGCCAGCCTGAGTTGCTCGGCACGGGCCCCGCTGGCGATACCGATAAATTCCCAGTTAAGCTCGCGACTGGCCTTCAGGTCCCAGCTACCGTCGCCGACATAGGTAAACACGGCCCTATCGCCCGTATGGGCCTGAAGTATCCTTTGTGCCGCGATTTGCATGATTTCGGTGCGCGCCATGGCGTCATCCGAACTGGCCAGGGGCAGGTCATACCGGTCGAGCCCTGACAGCTTCAGTTTCAGACGCGCGCTGTGCTCCCAGCCGCCGGTGGCGATGCCAGTGTGAACATGCTCACTTTTACGCACGGCATCCAGCCACTCCCTGACACCCGGCAACGGGCTGAAATGATCCGGTTGCAGCATAAAAGCGGATTCCAGCAGTTGCCCGAAGTGCTGTTTGATCTGCATGATTTCCTGCGCATGGGGCGCGCGGCCCAGTTCACGAACACACCACTCGTGCAAGATACCGCTGTCGGACACGTGTTTGAAATCGTGCAGGTCAGGCAGTTGGCCGCGTTTATCAAAGCAGTCGAAAACCGCCTGCCAAAAGCACTCGTTGTCAATCGCAGCGCTTGGCATCAGGGTGCCGTCGAGATCCAGGATATAGACCTGCGTGCCGTCTTTTAGCCATTCCCATAACATTGTGATATGTTGCCCGAGGCGGACCAAATACGGAAGTTCTAAGATGACAGAAATCGATCAAATCAGTTTTCAGGAATATGACGGCGGCGTAGTCGTCATAGATGCTGATTTTCACCGCGAGCACATGGCGGCCTGTTACCTGATGGAGGCCGGTTCGGAAGCGGCTTTTATCGAAGTGGGCACCAATTCAAGCACGCCCCGCCTGATGAAGGTCCTCGAACACC
>DATCZY010000446.1:0-7028 GCA_036525655.1 Lysobacterales bacterium
CTCAAGTTTCCCTTTTTGAAATTTCAATCAATTCAAACTCACCAGGAGTTGAAATTGCTGGTGGTGGAACAGGTATAGAGATCGCTGGCGGTGGAACTGGTTCTAAGACCCAGATCGCCGGTGGCGGCACTGGTATTGAGATCGCCGGTGGCGGTACTGGCATTGAGATCGCCGGTGGTGGCACTGGTATTGAGATCGCCGGTGGTGGTACTGGTATTGATAGTGTTTACATTACCTTACCAACGGGCACTGGTTTGGAGCTTGAAATCGAAATGGGATGTAATTCAGCGACGGTTTCAGTGCTAGATTCAACAGATTTCTCTGAGGTTGTTTCTTTCAACAACATCCAAGTTTTGGGCGACACCGGTCTGTGCCAGGTTGCTTCAAATGGCTCACGGCAAGGTTTTGAGAAAAAAGCTTATAGGGAAACAACCAGTTAAGAACAACTATTAAAAAGCGGATTTTGCGATGAAGAGTCATCGCAGTTTCCCGGTTAGTTAAGCTTTACCAACGAGTATTTATGCCCCTGCAATTCATTGCAGGGGCATCTTTTCGTTCCAACCTTTGTGAAGGTTGATAGACCGTTGCAGGTAAATATTTACCACATGCCGACCTGTCAATGGCCGCGCAGATACTTCATCGACCCCGCAAAGCCACTCGATTCAAGCCGATTACAATCATTTTTAGCCCGGTAGCATTCCCGCGCATTTTCAGCCCGGCGGCCAGTTAAAGTCCCGACCGCCAAGCAAGTGCAGGTGGACATGGAAAACCGACTGGCCAGCAGCTGAGTTGCAGTTCATTACGACCCTGTAGCCATCATCTGCAACACCCTCCCCCGCCGCAATTTCGCGAGCAGCAAGAAACAGTTTGCCGAAAATTTCAGTGTGATGTGGTTGCATATCGTTGATTGTCGGAATACGTTTTTTAGGAATAATCAGCACATGCAGAGGCGCTTGAGGATTGACATCCCTGAACGCTAAAACGTCATCGTTTTCAAACACTATATCCGCTGGAATTTCCCGGGAAATAATTTTTAGAAAAAGGTCATCTGACATAATTTTTGTCCGTAATAGGTTTATCCAAAATACAATAGGAACCTTTAATTCACGCTCCTGAATGGAACATGATGTTCACCGTTAAACATAACAAGATTCGGGTGGTTATTGGACATGAAACTTTTACAATAGCCACATGAAATCTCAGCAACATTATCAATTAATTGCCGAAGCCTTGCATTGGCTTTGTCAAAACCAGCAGGACCAACCCACCCTCGAAGAACTTGCAGACCACGTAGGTCTCAGCCCCCATTATTTGCAACGACTTTTTCAGGAGTGGGCCGGTGTTACACCAAAGCAGTTTTTAAAATACCTGACCAAGGCGCAGGCCATGGAGCGCTTGCGTCAAGGCCAGACAGTGCTGGAGTCAGCGCTTTCGAGTGGGCTTTCCGGTCCCGGCAGGCTACATGATTTACTGATTACCACCGAGGCGATGACACCCGGCCAAGCCAAGCGCAAAGGGCTTGGGGTAGAAGTAAGCTATGGATACGGGCAAACGCCTTTTGGCGAAGCCCTGCTCGCTTGGACGGACAGGGGTGTGTGTTTCCTGGGTTTCTGTCATGAAGAAGGCCAACAGCATACGTGGGATCATTTCAAGCAGCAGTGGCCGGATGCGAGCCTGACTGAAAACAAGCTTGAGGCCAATAACAGGCTGGCAGGAATATTCAATGAAGGCGAACACAGGCAATTAAAAATATGGTTAAGGGGTAGTCCATTTCAACTTCGCGTATGGGAAGCCCTGCTGAGCCTGCCTGCCGGAACACACTGCACTTACGGGCAACTCGCCTCATTTTCGGGTCACAGTGGCGCCAGTCGTGCGACCGGATCAGCCATCGGACGCAATCCTGTCTCCTGGCTAATTCCGTGCCATCGCGTCATCAACAGCCTTGGAACCCTTGGGGGCTATCGATGGGGCACCAGCATCAAGCAGGCCATGATTGGATACGAAGCATCGATAAGTGCTGGACACAATGACTGAGCAGAAGGGCTTTATTCTGTCAAATCCACCACCAGCTCAGAGCCTGAAAGGTCTCCAGTCAGCATTGAAGTAATCCTACCGGCCACAATCGCAGGATCCGGTTGTTCCATCGGGTTTTCTGCGAGGTAGACCTTTGCCCTGAAGGCGGTGCGCATAGGTCCCGGAATGATTCCACGCACGACAACCGGGGTGCTGCTGAGCGTCGCATCAAACTGTCTAACAAGACCGCTCAATGCAGCCTTGGCAGTACCATACGCCCCCCAATAAGCGTCGGCGACCTTGTCCAGATCATCCAGCAAAAAGAACAAACGGCCGCATTCAGACTTCTTCAATAATGGTAATAATGCGCAACTCAACAACCACGGCGCATTGACGTTCACCTGCATTGATTGCAACCAATCCTTTGGCTGAACCTGCTCCAGCGGCTGCAAACTGTCAAACTCAAGTGCACAATGGATCAGGGCGTCAAGTCCACCGAACTCTGACTTGATTGTTTCAAACAGGTCGCTAAAATCATCCACGCCCGCTGTAGCAAGATTAAGCGGGTAAAGCCCCGGAGGCGTTAAACCCTGGCCTGTCATCCTGTCACTTAATTCACCCAGGCCACGACGATTCTTGTCCAACAGGATCATTTCAGCCCCGAAGCCGGCGCACTGCAGTGCGATTGCGCTGCCCAGCCCCCCCGCAGCACCTGTAATCAGTATTGTTTTTCCCGAAAGATCCATGCACACAGCCCGATTTAAAAAAATATTCTAACCATTTGTGCATTGTCGTGATACAACTGAGCGGACAACACCCGCAATTAACGGAGCGCTTGACTATGCAAGTAACTCGGTTGATTCTTGTAATGATCAAACCGCTTGGTGAAATGAATGCCGATCTATGAATACCAGGCCGCCGGCCAAGACTGCTGTGATTACTGCAATGCGGGTTTTGACATCATGCAAAAGCTGGCAGACGAACCGCTTAAGTTTTGCCCCGAATGTCATAACCCGGTGCGCAGAAAGATTTCCCGTCCCAACCTGGCCAGCCCTGCCCCTTCCTTGTCAAAAGAGAATATTGAAAAGCATGGCTTTACACAGTTCAGAAAGGTCGAGAAAGGGGTTTATGAAAAAACTGCGGGTAAAGGCCCTGATTTCATCACCGATAAAGAAAAACCCTAGTCCGTTTTTAGAAACCAGGTCACGATCTGCATTTACATAAGCTTTTCGCGGTTTTCACTCCAGTTTCGTCCGTTGAAGTCTTCGATGGTGACATCAACCCCATCAGGCAAATCAATGCAGTTCAGGTTAACGCTGAATGAATCGGGGTGTGAGCGTGGGACATAAAACGACTTTATTCCGCAATGACCACAAAACAGGTGACGGGCAACACCGGTGTGAAAACGGTACTCGACCAGGCTCCCCTCTCCGTCAAGCAAATTGAACCGATCAGAGGCCACTATGAGATGAAGATAGCCAGACTTTCGGCAAATTGAACAATTACAACGGTGTACGGTAATTTCGTCGGGAATCTCAATAGCAAACCTGACCCTACCGCAATGACACCCGCCTGAACACGTATGCATAAAATCAAGCCTCCAGCCTGACCCTGTCAGGGCCGGGTTTCATTTGACAAGTCGCACCAAACAGGATCATTTTAATTTCCGCAGAAATCGCCAGGCAAACCAGGCATCCGCGGGTCCATAACGCTTACCCGCTTCAAGGAAGCCAGGCACGTCCTGTTTAATGGCGCACAAACGTCTTTTTTCCATAGCCCAGCGCAGCTGCAAATGCGAACACGCAGAGGATTCGGGGTTCATCTTTAAATCCGCCAATCCTTTTGTAAACCAGTCCACGGAATGATCCGCCAGTTGCGTAATGATTTGACTGAGTTCGGTCATGTGCGATTTTTGTTCAAGCTGTGTTGCGCTGACATTGTGTTGCGCAAGCACGCTCAAGGGCAATTGAGCCGTTTCTGGCGGGTGATTGGCTGCGAAGCTCGAAATCAGACGAAATGCACTGGTGGCCGCGCCGAGGAAACCCAGGCTATTAACATCGATTTCAGCATCATCCAGGGCAAGTTCAAGCTGGATTTCAGTGGCTCCCAATGCAGCCAAGCGTTCGAACATGGCATCTTCATCACTGTCCGGCGGAATATCGATTTGCGAGATCGCGTCACTCACCAGGCGCAGTAAAAGGGCATTACCCAATTGCGCTCTCGCACCCGTCAGCCAGAGGGCACGTAATACGGGATGACGCGACGGCGCGTCGGGCTCTGCAACGAGTTCTTCACTCCACCACTTCAACTTCGCCCATTTGACCGTATCATCAACGTGGCCATATGGAATGCTGCTTATAGCCTGCCTGACCGCGTATAACGCCAATAGCTGATCCAGCTTGCCCACCGGTAAAAACCGGCTTGTAAACTCAAAGACACTGCCGGGTGTTAAAACCAGCTCACGGCAGTGCTCGAATTCAACCGCAGGCCCGTTGTCCATCAGCCCGTTCCTGAAGCTTCCAGTATGCCAAGCACGTCCTGCGGGGTATTTATCAATGCCGTGCTTTCTGTGATCTCGAAGCGGCTCTCCTTGTCGGCATAACCATAGAGCGCAAACGCCGTTTGGCAGCCAGCCAGTTTTCCGGCCTTCACGTCCCGGAGGTCATCGCCCACCATCAATGTCTCTTTAGGTTCAACCCCGATTTTCTTGCAGGCCTCCAGCACAGGTTCAGGATGGGGCCGGCTACTTGAGACGGTATCACCGCAAACCAGTGCTGAAACAGATGCTAACCAGCCTACTTTTTCAAGTATCGGGGTGCAAAGAAACTCCATTTTATTAGTCACAACGCCCCAGGGGATATCCCGGCTTTGCAACTCAGCCAGCATCAGGTCAACACCGTCAAACGGCCGCGATTGAACAAAACTGTTGTCTTTGTAATGCTCCAGAAACGCATCCTTCCATGCGTACAGGGTTTCATCATCACACGGCGGCATACCCGCCTTGATCAAACCCATTGCACCGCGGGAGGCGAAATGGCGGAGGTCATCCAACGGCAAGGCAGCGAGCTTAAGACCGGCACGCAAGTGGTTCAACGTTGCAATAAGATCCGGCGCGGAATCCAGCAAGGTGCCATCAAGATCAAATAAAACCGCCTTAATCACACGCTTGGTCTGACTTTGTTGCATGGATGAGGTAATTCACGTTAACGTGACCACCGGTGCGGGCCGTACGCTCCAGTGGGTTGTAGTGAATCCCGGTAATATCTTCTACTGTCATGCCGGACGCCCGCAACCACCGGCACAACTCCGAAGGCTTGATAAACCGCTCATACTGATGCGTGCCCTTTGGTATGATCCTCGTGATGTACTCTCCGCCTAGTATGGCGACAGCAAACGACATCGCGTTCCTGTTCAGGGTGCTCATAAACAGGTGACCACCTTCAGTCAGCATTTTCGCACAGGCATTGACGACCGACGCGGGGTCCGGCACATGCTCCAGCATTTCCATGCAGGTCACAACGTCCGCACCGGACGGGTTGCGTTCCGCCCAAATTTCCGCCGTGACGTTCTGGTAATCAACACGACAACCCGACTCATGCAAATGTAATTTGGCAACCGCCAGGGCTTTGGTTGCAATATCAATACCCGTTACGATCGCGCCTTGCGCGGCCATCGACTCTGACAGAATGCCTCCGCCACAGCCCACATCCACGACTTTCGCGCCCTTGAGCTGGACCCTTTCAGTCATATAAGCCAGCCGTGCCGGATTCAGATCGTGCAATGGCCGTGACTCGCCATCGGGGTCCCACCACGAGGCTGCAATGCGATCGAATTTCTGTTGTTCAGCAAGATCAACATTCCCGGTAATATCATTCATGAACTTTGTACTCCCTGGAGCCTGTCGCCCTGGTTTCGGTTGTTATTCGTTTCGCCCAGTAATTGGCCCGATCCATAATATCGCCGGTGTCCATATAGAGGAATTGTGCATCCTCCAATAGCATCCGGCCACCCACCCAAACATGCGTTACCTGCTGACTGGATGCGGCATAAATCAGGTGCGAGACAACATCATACATAGGTGTCGTCTGCAGTGCGTTCAAACGGATCGCACACAGGTCAGCCAATTTTCCCGCTTCCACGCTGCCAAGCTGGTGTTCTTTTCCGAGCGCCCGGGCGGCATTTATCGTCAGCATTTCGAGCGTCTCGAAAGCGTTCAATACACACGGATCGGCTGCGTACCCTTTTGCGAGCAGGGCAGCGCTTCGTGCTTCGGCAAGTAAGTCAAGGTTGTTGTTACTCGCAGCGCCATCGGTTCCCAGCGCCAGGTTCACATCGTGCTCGAGCAGGCGTGCCACCGGGCAAATACCGCTGCCAAGCTTTAGATTGGATTCGGGACAATGGATAACATTAACCGCTGTCCTCGATAAAGTTTGTATATCACCCTGGTTTAACTGGGTCATGTGAACGGCCAATAAACGCTCATTCAGCAAACCGATGTCATCCAGTCTTTCAAGTGTCGGCTTGCCGTGACGACGCAAGGATTCGGAGATCTCCCAATTGGATTCCAGCACATGCATGTGCACACGCAAATCAAGTTTTTCAGACAGTTCTGCGATTCGACGCAGGGCATTGTCGTCAACCGAATAAGGCGCATGCGGTGCAAATGACGTAGAAATCAACGCTTCGCTTTGCCAACTGCCACTGACTTCCAGTCCCTTGTCTATACACTCGTTTTCATTAGCTGCCCAGACCGTGGGCACATCAATCACCGGCAAACCGATACAGGCACGCATGCCAGTCTCAACAGCAGTCGCAGCGGCCACCTCTGGAAAAAAGTAAAGGTCATTGAAGAGGGTCGTTCCCCCTCGCAACATCTCGGCGATGGCCAGTCTCACGCCATCGTGAACAAATCCCGCACCGAGGAATCTTTTTTCAACCGGCCAGATATGGTCATTAAGCCAAACCTGGAGGTTGAGATCATCCGCATAACCCCGCAACAAAGACATGGCCGAATG
>DATCZY010000447.1:0-4052 GCA_036525655.1 Lysobacterales bacterium
CCAGACAGCTGAACGCACGTCCAAGAAAAACATTAAACTTTGAAACACCAGCGGAACGATTTAACCAATGCGTTGCGTCGACCGGTTGAAATCACAAGCCCAAAGCAGCCAATGGGGTGAGCGGGTCAATCCTTTTGTACGTTGGTCAGGTTTTCGTTGATTTGGCTCCACCACCAAACCTTGCCAGGTTTTATGGTGCCGCCACACAGTGGCGTGAAAACCCCTTGGCACTAGGGCATTGCGCTGGCCATGAAAACCGGATTCCAGGGTGATTCAGTTCCTGGCCTGCAAGAGCTTGACCTCACCCGCATAGAGTTTGAAACGCAGCTTGTGCTCGCCATCGCCTTTCCACTCGATCGAGCGGAACAGACCGGATTTCTCCTGGTTAAAGGGCCCTGCATCAATCTCGCCGGCCCAAAGAGAGCCCTCGACCTGCGAGTACTCATCGGCACTACCGACAGCAATGCTGAGTTCACCTGCCCGGAGTTCGATGTCCTTGCTCCCTTCAATATGCTCAATATCGAGTTCGCCGGCAGACAGCCACACCACCAGATCAGAACGCCTGGGCACTTCGATGACGGTACGGAAATTCTCTCTGGGACCGTCGATATCGATTTTTGCCGACGATCCATCCACACGGACCTCGGTTTCGACGTCATCAATGTCCTCATCATCGACACGCCAGGAGATGCGGATGTGGTCGTCGTCACTTCTGGAAATCCTGTGTTGACCAGCGGTAAGCTTAATGTTTATCGTGCCGTTGTCGACGAAGGCTTCTTCCAGCGAATGCGTGTATGTTTCTTCGGCCTGGACAAGTGCAGCCGAGAGTAATAGAAAAAAGCCCAACATTGGCGCGCGACCCTTAGGTGCATTCATAACTTATTCCTCAGACTCAACAGGTTTCTGGATTTTGGAACAGTGGATGATAGCTGTGAGTAATATCATCGTCATCTGCCAAGAGTCAGGCCATGTTAACAGCGAATGCCAAAGAAATCTTTTTGCTTTCCAGCTAATTGGGGCCGGATACACTTTTTTCAGTAATGACTGCTATTGGCCGGAAGCGGCGGTTCACATTGCTGAAATTTCCATTTAGTGAATGGCTGCTTTCCACTCAGAAGCGGAACCTTATAAATAGCCATCACGTATGGCCGCTTACAGCTGCGGATTCAGTTCATCGAGCACGCCAATAAACGTAGCGAATGTGCCGGTTTCGTCAAGGTAATCGCCAACATCGAAGACCCGATATGAATGGCCGTTCAATACCCTGAGGTTTCTGGCAATATAGCGTTTAAACTTCTTATACTCGATACAATAGAGTTCAATAGGTCCGCGCCTTTAAGATATTTTCCGACCTCGTTTCGTGAAACTTCAGAAAGACGCTGGCTGGATAGGTTGGGGCTATGGAGAGACGGTCAACAATATTGTTGCGGAGCTTGAAGCGTCGTTTGAATGATAATATTGTCGCATGGATCTTTTCGACCACACGATGAAACAACAGCTCGACGTCGAGGCCCCGCTTGCGGCCCGGATGCGCCCGCGCACGCTCGATGAGTACGTCGGTCAGGACCACATCATCGGCGAGGGTCGCCTGCTTCGGCGTGCCATCGAGTCCGACCGCCTATTCTCCTCGATCCTCCTCTGGGGGCCGCCTGGGACCGGGAAAACCACCCTTGCCCAGATCATCGCGCACAGGACCGCGTCGCACTTTGAAACGATCTCGGCCGTGCTCTCAGGCGTAGCCGCGCTCAGGGAAGCCATCAATCAAGCCCAGGAACGCCGCAAATTCCACCGGAAAAAAACCATCCTATTCGTTGATGAGGTCCATCGCTGGAACAAAGCCCAGCAGGACGCACTCCTGCCCCACGTCGAAAATGGCACCTTCACGCTGATCGGCGCAACGACCGAAAACCCCTACTTTGAGGTAATTGGCGCCCTCGTCTCGCGCTCCCGGATTTTCCAGCTCAGGCCGCTTGGGGATGAAAACGTGCGGGAATTGGTCGACCGGGCGGTCGCTGACCCCGAAAGAGGGTACGGAACCCGCAGGATCCGGATTGAACAGGACGCATACGCCCACCTGATCCGCGTCGCCGGGGGGGACGCACGCAACGTCCTGAACGCTCTTGAACTTGCGGTCGAATCCACTCCACCGGGCACGGACGAGACAATCCACATCACGCTCGAGGTCGCACAGGAGTCGATCCAGCGCCGCGCCGTGCTGTACGACAAAGACGGCGACGCCCACTATGACACGATCTCCGCTTTCATTAAATCCGTGCGCGGCTCAGACCCCGACGCAGCACTCTACTGGCTTGCTAAAATGCTGTACGCCGGGGAGGACGCCCGGTTTATCGTGCGCAGGCTGCTGATACTCGCAGGCGAAGACATCGGGATGGCCGACCCCATGGGGCTGGTCGTTGCGAATGCGGCAGCCCAGGCGTTTGATTACGTCGGCCTCCCCGAAGGCGTATACCCGCTCGTACACGCGACGCTTTACCTGTCCACGGCGCCAAAATCTAATACGACCACGCACTATTTCAAGGCCTTCCAAAAAATCGAAGACGAAGGCAAAGTGCAGGTGCCCCAACATTTGCAGGACGCCAACCGCGACGGCAAAGCGCTCGGCCATGGCGACGGGTATGTGTACCCTCACAATGAGCCGGATCACTACGCGCCGCAGCAGTACCTGCCAAAAGAAGTCCTCGGCACATATTTCTACACACCCTCCAACCAAGGCTACGAGGCGGAGATCGCTGACCGGCTCGAACGCTGGCGTCTCGCCCAACGCAAAGCCCTCGGGATCACAAACACTGAAACTTTACCTGACCTTACAGAAGACGAAATTAAAATTATAAAAGGAAAGCACAAATAGTTTTGTCTGAAGATATAAAGTCAGAAGGTCATTTTAGGATGATTTGACCTTCGACCCATTAGGTCTCTCGCCCTGGGTTTCGCCAGTTTTGGGCACCGGCTCCGGTTATAAGTATCAGTGAAATGTACACCAGGCGAGTAACCGCTTACAGGCTTATGCCGGTCTGTCATTCTCTGCGTATGTCTATAACTCGTAACGGCCAAGAGCGGAAATTCCGGTCACCTTGGACTAGACTGAATGAACTTACTGCTTTTAACCCAGAGCAGAGATCGTCTGCCTGCCTTCACGCGCTCACTGAAAAGAACGGGGACCCAAAAATGAAAATAATTATTGTATTGATCACCTTAGCTTTAGCTTTCTCTGGTCCCTTGCAGGCAGTGGCCAACGACGCCGATGTATTCAAGGCTCGCCGTGAAGCGTTGATGGAAAAGATGGATGGTGGTGTCGCGGTAATTTATGGGGCGACGGACTACAATGGCGACATTGTGAAGGGGCAATTCGTTCAGGAGTCCAGTTTTTATTACCTGACCGGCATCTCCGAACCTGGCGCAGCACTGTTGCTGGCTCCCGGTGAACGTCCCTATAAGGAAATTCTTTTCTTAAAGCCACGAAATCCGGAAGTGGAGAATTGGGACGGGCGGAGAGAGCCTCTTGGTGACGCGTTGGACGAAGCAACGGGCTTTGAAAAGGTGCTTCGTATTGAATCACTGCCGCCGACTCTCACCTCGATGCTCCAGCGCAGCAAAAAGGCCATATTCCTGGGTCCTATCGTCAGTGCCGCCGCGGATATACCCAAAGCACTGAGCATCCTTCGGGACGGCCAGAACCGCGTTCCGGGAACCAGTCTTGAAAACATGGCCGACCTGATTCCGGAAATGCGCCGTATCAAGGATGATCAGGAGATTGAGTTGATTCAAAAAGCGATCAATGTGACGGGTAGAGGAATCGTGGCGGCCATGAAATCGGTCGAGCCCGGGATGTTGGAGTTCCAGCTTCAATCCGTTGTTGAACACGCCTACGAGATGGAGGGCGCGCAGTTTCTCGGCTTCGATACCATTCTGGCTTGGGGCCCCAACACGACGGTTTTGCATTATGGACAAAATAATCAAGCAATTCAGGAAGCCGGCCTGGTGCTGATTGATACCGGTGCCGCTTGGCAGCATTACAGTGCAGATGTCACCCG
>DATCZY010000448.1:0-8212 GCA_036525655.1 Lysobacterales bacterium
AACAATCGGCGCCGGCCGAAAACGACATCGGCAGGTCACCGTCGAAATCAGAAGACAACTGCCGTGCGAGGTTCACGGTGATCGCATGCAGCGGACGCCCGGATAGGTAGCTCATTTTCTCCGCGGTATTAAACACGTTCCGCGAGTTTTCCACCTCGAGCGTGTTACTGAGCTTGATCCCAAAGTGCAGATCGCGGTCACGCGCAACACCCCGCAACGTGCGCAGCATCGGCTTGGCATCAGGATATTTCAGATCGTGCTCGAAGGCGGCATCCGGCACCACGACGTCTTTATAGCCAAGGTCGTCATGCAAAATTGTACGCACCCGTTCGGGGCCCAGCAGGGTCGGGTTGCATTTGACATAGGTGTGCAGGCCCTGCACTTGCATCAGGTAAGCACAGATTTTCTCGATCTCGCCGGGCGGGCAACCGTGCATCGTTGAAAGCGTCACGTTGTCGGATATGCGGTCGGGAATCTTTACCTCGCTGACCCCCGGATAAAAACGCGCCACCTGGTCGACCAGCGCCTGCTTGTACGCCGAACAATCTCGCATCTGTTGCAAGAACCATTGCACATTGGGTTTTTGGATACCCGCGAGGTCGTAGCCGACACTGAGGTTGAAGACGATGCCGGGTGATTCACCGCGGAATCCCAGCTTGTGGTGCAGCGCGTGGATCAATACCCAGGCGCGCAGGTACTCGTCAAATGACTGGTAGATTTTCAGTTCCTGCGACCATTCGACGTTGTAACCCTCGTCCTGCATGTCGATACAGGGTTTGGAAACGTTCAGTTCATCCAGCGTCTGCACGGTTTTCAGTTCGATGTAACGCGCACCGCACAACCATGCTGCAACGATGTTCTGCGCCATTTGTGAGTGCGGTCCTGCGGCCGGGCCAAAAGGGGTTTCCAGCGGGTGACCGAAGGCGCTGGTGCGGAATGGGTCGTTTTTTGAGGGGACAAAGAAATGTTTCCGCGGTATGCCGAAGATCGAATCGCGGGTTTCCAGTTCCGTGAATACCCACTCGACCAGTTGCAGCGATGAAATCGGCGAAAACAAGTCAGACATAGTGTCTCTAGGTTAAGCGTGTTATGGCCCGAAGTCCACGCTTTGAGCGCAGCGAAATTCATAATTCCCCGCTCACCACAGCCAGGCATCAATTGCCGGGCGTCAGTCAGGCGTTGCCGAGTTCAAAACCCCTGATACTGGCGCTGTAAGACAAGGCCTTGATGTACTCGGCGACCGCGATGCGCATCGCCTTCGTATGCAGGTAGTCGCGTATATTGGCATGGGCCTGGTCGAAGGACACCGACTGGCCGGACTGGCTATCCACAAAGCTATCCGGGTGCATATTGTAATAACGCCGGCAGGTCGCTTCATCCGCCTCCGGCACCACGACGTCCCGTTGCAGGAGTTGGTCGATGAGTTCCTCTTCCAACTCGTTTGAGCCGACTGAATCCGGGTCTTGGCACAAGCCGGCATCGGCAGCCTGCTGCAACAGCAGCTGCCTGATGACCAACGACTGCGCCGCCTGGTACCAGGCGCTTTCCTGGCTGCCGGCGGGGTGGTACTGCATTTCCCGGCCTATTTCCTCGTCTTTTATCTCGGCCTTGTTGACGAATATCGACATGGCTAACCCCGCTTTCTGACAATCTGGTAGCCGCTGCGGACCAGGTACTGGATCGGCGCGCTCCACACGTGCACCAGGCGGGTAAATGGGAACACCAGGAATATGGTCAAGCCCAGCACCAGGTGAATTTTGAACACCAGGGCTTCACCCTGCACAAACGAGGCGGCATCACCCTGAAAGGTCACCACGTGCTGCGCCCAGCTGGCCAGCGCGAGCATCGAGCTGCCATCCATGTGCTGTGCTGAAAATGGAATGGTCAGCAAACCCAGCACGAGCTGCACAAAAAGCAGCAGCAAAATCGGCAGGTCGGTGGCCTGGGAGGTCGCCTTGATGCGTGCATCGTACATGCGCCGGCGGATCAGCAATATCATCCCGGCCAGGCAGGTCAAACCGAATATACCGCCGGCGGTCATCGCGAGCGCCTGCTTTGTGCCTGCAGAGATCATCGACTCATAGGCCCAGTGCGGTGTGAGCAGACCCATCAGGTGGCCAAAAAACAGCGCGATGATGCCGATGTGGAAAAGATTGCTGCCCAGGCGCATGTCCTTCTTGCTCAACAGCTGGCTGGAGCTGGCCTTCCAGGTGTATTGATCGCGGTCATAACGCAGCAGACTGCCGACAAAGAACACGGTGATAGCGATATAGGGATAGATCCCAAAGAAAAACTGATTCACGTAGTTTGCCATTTAAATGCCTCCTACCTGGTTGATTTTTATCCGCAAACCATCATCCGGGGGCTTGCAGCCGCCACATGCGGATTGACCTGGCTGACCGGCAAATGCCGCCGCTTCCTCCCACTCCTTGTCGAGCGCCTCGAGGCTGTCGTCCTCTGTCTCCTGGGCAAGCACCGCTTCGATTTTCTCCCGGCTTGGTTTAACCCTGGACAAGGCCACCAGTGCATCGAATAACGCCGCATAGGATGAACCGCGCTTGTGCAGACGGGTGGCAATCGTGGCCATGATATCGATCGGTTCGCCCAGCAGGGCCACCGCTTCATCAACCGGGCAAAGCGAAAGGAATTCGAGAAACAGGGGAATGTAGTCGGGCAACTCCGCCTCGTCGATGAAGAGACCTTTTTCCGCATAGGCATCGGACAGGTTCACCATCGCCTGACCGCGGTCGCGGGACTCGCCGTGGATGTGCTCGAACAAGTGCAGGCAATGCGATCGGCCGCGGTCGAAGGTCGAGACATAGGTTTCCTGAGCGCTGTACAGGTCTTCTCCCTTCAATTCATCAATGAAAGCCTGCACCGCCTGCAGTTGTTTCTTCGGCAAAAAAGCTTCCTCGACCAGCAACGCACTGATCTCACCCAGGTGCGCCAGCCATTCAGGTTGCGGATAGGACATCAACACGCCGATAGCTTTGAAGGTCTTCATTTGCGTTGCCCCTTGCCGCTCAGCGTATTCTTGTGGGTCGGGTTGCCGAACAGGCTGACCTTGCTGATGCCGTCGGAGCAACCATTGCCAAAACTGAAGCCGCAGGAAGAGCGGTGGTTGAAAGCGATCTCATTATCAAACGGGGTTTTTCCGGCGTATTCGCGGTGATTGGTCGGGATGACGTAACGGTCTTCATAGGCTGCCAGCGCCATAATCCGGTACATGTCATCGAGGGTCTGCTCGTCGAGACCCACGCGGTCGAGAACTTCGGTGGCTTTAACACCATCGACCGTTCGGGCGCGCATATAGGCACGCATGGCGATCATGCGTTCGAGCCCTTCGATGACCGGCTTTTCCTTGCCGGCGGTCAACAGGTTGGCCAGGTATTTAACCGGTATGCGCAACTTGCTGACATCGGGAATAACCCCATCGCCAGCGATCTTGCCCTGTGACGCCGCGTTCTGTATCGGTGACAGCGGCGGTATATACCACACCATCGGTAAAGTGCGGTATTCCGGATGCAACGGGAAGGCAACCTTCCAGTCCATCGCCATTTTATACACCGGCGACTGCTGTGATGCGGCGATCCAACTGTCCGGCACACCATCGAGTTTCGCCTGCCTGATGACTTCGGGGTCGTGCGGGTCGAGAAAAATATCCAGTTGCGCCTGGTATAAATCCTCCTGGTCGGTAACGCTGGCCGCTTCTGAAATGCGGTCGGCGTCGTAGAGCAGCACACCGAGGTAGCGGATACGCCCGACGCAGGTTTCCGAACACACGGTCGGGTCACCCGCCTCGATTCGCGGATAGCAGAAGGTGCATTTTTCGGATTTACCCGACTGCCAGTTGAAATAGATTTTCTTGTACGGGCAACCGCTGACACACATGCGCCACCCACGGCACTTATCCTGGTCGATCAGCACGATGCCATCTTCCTCGCGCTTGTAAATCGCACCGCTCGGGCAGGACGCGACACAGGTCGGGTTGAGGCAATGCTCGCACAGACGCGGCAGGTACATCATGAAGGTGTTTTCGAACTGGCCGTAAATCTCCTTCTCTATGTTTTCAAAATTGAAATCCTTGCTGCGCTTGCTGAATTCACCACCGAGAATCTCCTCCCAGTTTGGCCCCCAGTGGGGTTTTTCCATGCGCTCACCGGTGATGGCGGATTCCATGCGCGCGGTCGGTGTAGTTTGTGACTCCGGCGCATTTTGCAGATGCTGGTAGTCGTAGGTGAAAGGTTCGTAGTAGTCGTCGATTTCCGGCAGGTCGGGATTGGCGAAAATCTTTGCCAACACGCGAAATTTACCGCCCATTTTCGGCTTGATCTTGTTTTTGCCGCTCAATGTCCAGCCGCCGTTCCAGCGCGCCTGGTTCTCCCATTCGCGCGGATAACCGACGCCGGGCTTGGTTTCAACGTTGTTGAACCACGCGTACTCAACACCCTGGCGCGAGGTCCAGACGTTCTTGCAGGTCACCGAACAGGTGTGGCAACCGATGCACTTGTCCAAGTTGAGGACCATGCCGATCTGTGCCCTGATTTTCATGCCGTCACCTCCCTGGAAGCTCCTGCCGCGGTCACCCGCCACTCGACTTTCCCGAGTTTGCGCACCACCACGAATTCGTCGCGGTTGGAACCCACCGTGCCGTAGTAATTGAAGCCATAAGCCAGCTGTGCATAGCCGCCGATCATGTGGGTCGGTTTGATCACGGCGCGGGTCACCGAATTATGGATACCACCGCGGTGACCGGTGATCTGGCTGATGGGTGTGTTGATGATTTTCTCCTGGGCGTGGTACATCATGACCATGCCTTCGGGTACGCGCTGGCTGACCACGGCGCGCGCGGCGATGGCGCCGTTGGTGTTGTACAACTCGATCCAGTCGTTGTCCTCGCAATCGATCTTGGCGGCATCGGTCTCGGACATCCATACGCAGGGTCCGCCACGGCTGAGGGTCAGCAGCAGCAGATTTTCCGAGTAGGTGCTGTGGATACCCCACTTCTGGTGCGGCGTGATCCAGTTCAGCACCACCTGCTTGTCACCCTTGCCGACCGAGTCGATCACCGGTGCGACCGTCTTGGTGTTGATCGGCGGTTTGTAGACGCACAGGCTCTCACCAAAATCACGCATCCAGGCGTGGTCCTGGTAGAAGTGCTGGCGTCCGGTCAGGGTGCGCCACGGGATCAACTCGTGGACGTTGGTGTAGCAGGCGTTGTAGCTGACGTGTTCATCTTCCAGACCACTCCAGGTCGGTGATGAGATGATTTTTCGCGGTTGCGCCTGGATATCCCGGAAGCGGATTTTCTCGTCCTGCTTGGGCCGCGCCAGGTGCGTGTGGTCACGACCGGTGATCTTGCCCAGCGCCTGCCAGGCTTTAACCGCAACCTGGCCGTTGGTTTCCGGCGCCAGTGAAAGCACGACTTCGCAGGCATCGATATCGGTATCGATATTGGGCAATCCTTTGGAAACACCCTCTTCGGTCACCATCCGATTGAGACCACCCAACAGCTTGACCTCGTCCTCGGTGTTCCAGGCGATGCCCTTGCCGCCATTACCCAGCTTTGACATCAGCGGGCCGAGCGAAGTGAATTTCTTGTAGGTATCCGGATAGTGACGCACCACCTCGATGTAGTTCGGCATGGTCTTACCCGGAACCGGGTCGCATTCACCCTTCTTCCAGTCCTTCACATCCAGTGGCTGGCCCAGCTCTGCCGGGGTATCGTGCAATATCGGCAGGGCGACGATGTCGGTTTCCGTACCCAGGTGGCCCACGCATAATTCGGAATAGACCCTTGCCAGACCCTTGTAAATGTCCCAGTCGCTGCGGCTTTCCCAGGCGGGATCGACGGCGCGTGACAGGGGGTGGATGAATGGGTGCATATCGGAGGTATTAAGATCGTTCTTTTCGTACCAGGTCGAAGATGGCAGAACGATATCCGAGTAAACGCAGGTGGTGGACATCCTGAAATCGAGTGTGACAACCAAATCAATCTTCCCCTCGGTTTCATGATCGACCCATTCGACTTCGCTGGGCTTCTGGCCACCCGTCTCACCGAGGTTCTTGCCGAGCACGCCATTCTTGGTGCCGAGCAGGTGTTTCAACATGTATTCGTGGCCCTTGCCGCTGGAGCCCAGCAGGTTGGAGCGCCAGATGAACAGGTTGCGCGGGAAATTCTTCGGGTTATCGGGCGCCTGGCAGGACATCCTCAGGCTGCCGTCTTTAAGACGCCCTGTCACGTATTCGAGACTGCTGAGACCGGCTTCCTTCGCCTTTTTGGAAAGCTCCAGCGGGTTCTCTTCCAATTGCGGCGCCGATGGCAGCCAGCCCATGCGCTCGGCGCGGACATTGCAGTCGATCAGGCTCTGGTTCTCCCAGGCGGAACGGTCTGCAAGCGGCGAAAGTATTTCATCCAGTTCCAGTTTTTCATAACGCCACTGGTTGGAGTGGTTGTAGAAAAACGAGGTGCTGTTCATATGGCGTGGCGGACGGTGCCAATCGAGCCCGAAGGCCAATGGCAGCCAGCCGGTTTGCGGACGCAGTTTTTCCTGGCCAACATAGTGCGCCCAGCCGCCACCGCTCTGGCCGACGCAACCGCACATGATCAGCATGTTCATGATGCCGCGGTACGTCATGTCCATGTTGTACCAGTGGTTGATCGCGGCTCCCAGGATAACCATCGAACGTCCCCGGGTCTTGTTGGCGGTATCGGCAAACTCCCGCGCCACCTGGATGATCTGCTCGCGCTTCACCCCGGTAATTTGCTCCTGCCAGGCCGGTGTGTAGGGAATATCGTCATCGTAGCTTTTGGCGACCTGGTTATCGTCCAGACCCCGGTCCAGTCCATAGTTCGCCAGCATCAAATCATAGACCGTCACGGCTTTTACCGTACCTTCGGCAAGCTGCAATGTTTTCACCGGCACCTTGCGGTTGAGTATGCTGTCGTGGTTGCTGTGGGCAAAAATTGCCTGGTCATGCTCCTGGTTGCCAAAATACGGGAAGGCGACCGGCAGCACCTCGTCGGATTGGTCGAGGAAGCTCAACAACGGCGTGATGTCACTGCCGTCGTGCTGGTTCTTTTCTTCCAGGTTCCATTTGCCCTGGTCGCCCCAGCGCGCACCGATGGTGCCGTTGGGCACCACCACCTGCCCACTGGCGGTGTCGAAAACAACCGGCTTCCAGTCGGGGTGGTTCTGGTGGTTCAATTGACCGGCAAAATCGGAGGCCCGCAGCGTGCGGCCTGGCACCCAGCGTCCGTCTTTTTTATCCAGCATTACCAAAAACGGCATATCCGAATATTTGCGCACGTACTCGTTGAAATAATCGCTGTGGCCATCGACGTAGAACTCTTTCAAAATCACGTGACCCATCGCCATGGCGACGGCGGCATCGGTGCCCTGGCGCGCCGGTATCCATGTATCGGAAAGCTTGGCCACCTCGCTGTAGTCGGGCGTGACCGCGACGGTCTTGGTGCCCTTGTAGCGGACCTCGGTGAAAAAGTGTGCGTCTGGTGTGCGTGTCTGCGGTACGTTTGAGCCCCAGGCGATGATGTAGTTGGAGTTGTACCAGTCAGCGCTTTCCGGCACATCGGTCTGTTCGCCCCAGGTTTGTGGCGAACTGGGCGGTAAATCGCAATACCAGTCGTAAAAACTCATACAGGTGCCGCCGATCAGCGACAAGTAGCGGGAGCCACCGGCGTAGGAGACCATCGACATGGCCGGAATCGGTGAAAAGCCGATCACCCGATCCGGTCCATAGGTCTTGGCGGTGTAGATGTTGGAGGCTGCAATGATCTCGTTTACCTCGTCCCAGTCACCGCGGACCATACCGCCCAGACCGCGCGCGGCTTTATAGGCCTTCGACGCCGCCTCATCCTCGACGAGGTGCTGCCAGGCGACAACCGGGTCTTTATGCTGCTCTTTCAGAATACGCCAGGATTTCAATAACTGGCTGCGGATCATCGGGTACTTCAGGCGCGCCGAACTGTAAAGGTACCAGGAGTAACTTGCTCCCCGCGAACAACCCCGAGGTTCGTGATTGGGCAGATCGGGCCGCGTGCGCGGATAATCGGTTTGCTGGGTTTCCCAGGTGACCAGGCCGCCCTTGACGTATATCTTCCAGCTACACGAACCGGTGCAGTTCACGCCGTGGGTGGAGCGCACGATCTTGTCGTGCGACCAGCGGCCACGGTAGGCGCGCTCCCAGTCAC
>DATCZY010000449.1:0-4952 GCA_036525655.1 Lysobacterales bacterium
CAAATATAAAGACCCTTGGGTTGCCCCCAGAACTCTTCACCCGGATGGAATTTCTGACCGTTTGCAGTTTCGCTCATATTTTTTCTTCATTTTGCTTTGGCACGAAAGTACCCAAGAATCCAGTGAAATGGCCCCTGAGTCAAATGCTTTATATTTTGCACCAGACAAAGCCGGGGACATTGAGTAAAATCCAAAGGACAAGCGGTCATCAAAACAATAATGAATAAAAAAAAGATCATCATCGATTGCGATCCCGGCCAGGACGATGCGGTCATGCTGCTGTTGGCACTCGCCTGCCCGGACGCATTCGATATCCTTGGCATAACGGCCGTCGCCGGCAACGTGCCGCTCGAACTGACGCAACGCAATGCGCGGATCATATGCGAACTGGCCGGCAGGACCGATGTTGCAGTTTACGCGGGCTGTGACAAGCCGATGAAGCACGAATTGATCACGGCCGAAAACGTTCATGGCAAAACCGGTATCGACGGCATCGACATCTATGCACCCGCCATGCCGCTGCAGGATCAGCACGCGGTCGACTTCATCATCCGGACGCTGCGCGAGGCGGAAGATAACAGCATTACACTGGTGCCGACCGGGCCGCTGACCAATATCGGCCAGGCCATATCAAGGCAGGCGGACATACTGCCGAAAATCAGGGAGGTCGTGCTGATGGGCGGCGCCATGCGCGAAGCTGGCAACACCACGCCGAGCGCCGAGTTCAATGTCCTGGAAGATCCGGATGCCGCGCAGATCGTCATGCACTGCGGCCGGCCCCTGACCATCGTGCCATTGGATGTGACCCACCAGGTGCTGGTCTCCAAAAAACGTCTTGAACAGATCCGTGGTCTCGATACACCGGTCGGGACAGCCATTGTCGGCATGATGGAGTTTTTCAATCGTTTTGACAGTGAAAAATACGGCAGCGACGGCGCACCCCTACACGACCCCTGTACCATCGCCTACCTGCTAAAACCGGAATTGTTTGCAGGTAAAATGTGCAATGTCGAAGTCGAGACACAATCCCCGTTAACCCGCGGTCACACCGCGGTTGATTTCTGGGGTGTAACCGACCGGCCCCGCAATGCCAACTGGCTCTACGAGGTGGATGCGGATGGTTTTTTCGCATTGTTGATCGAGCGGCTCAGACCATGAACAAGAAGGTATCAATCGCCGTGATCGGCTCGGTCAACCTGGACATCGTGGCCCACGTTCAAGATTTCCCGCAACCCGGGGAAACCGTCACCAACGCGGTGGTGCACCGTTTTCCCGGTGGCAAGGGCGCCAACCAGGCGCTTGCGGCACACCGTCTGGGTGCGTCGGTCTTCATGGTCGGCAGGGTTGGCAGAGACCCGGTCGCGGAAGAAGCACTGGATACGTTGCGCCGCGAAGGCGTCAACCTGGACTACTGTAAGCCGCTTGAAAACCACTCCACCGGCCTGGCGCTGATCGTCGTTAACGCGGCAGGCGAAAACCAGATTGTGGTTGCGCCCGGCGCCAACGCCGCCTTTGATGCGCAACACCTTGAACTGCCGTCAACCGATGCCTGCATCGCCCAGCTTGAAGTACCGGTCGAGACCATTCTGAAAGCCGCACGCGCCAATTGTAATTTCTTTTGCCTGAACGCCGCTCCGGCCAAGCCCGTGCCGCATGAATTGCTCGAGCATGTCGATTTGCTCGTGGTTAACGAGATCGAAGCGCGCTCACTGGGGTCCGAACTCGATGACTTCCAGGGTCTGCTGGCCAGCACCTTCGGCGCGCGCGGCGCGGTTTTAAGCCGCAGGGGCCGGCAAATAGCCAAAGCGGCTCCGCCAATAGTAAAGGTTATCGACACCACCGGTGCCGGCGACGCCTTTACAGCGGCACTGACACTCGGACTGGTCAGTGGCATGGAGCCACAGGCAGCGCTTGAGCAGGCTTGCGTGGTGGGTGCACTTGCCACCACGAAAATGGGCGCCCAGTCATCCCCAACCCGGTTGGAAATCGAGCATTTGAAGTAAACTTCAGCCCGTTGTCCCGCGCCCTTGGACCACGCGGGCATTAAGCTTGCCGGGGCGCCCTGAAAAGCCTCTCGCTGACTCGACATAACACCAAAAATACGGTGTTTTTCGCTCATTTTCCTTAAGCCGTTCGAGATCATCGTTATCTTGATATAGGTCAAGTTAAACGGGGTGGATTCTGTTGTCTCTGTTACCCCGAACACGTAAAATTAAACCGCTAAGAATAAAGGGTTTTGAACCCTCTCCAACGTAGACAATGGATGTATACAACTTGCCCTTTGCGGCATCACGATAAGACCAATTTTCAATTAGATTAATCGCATTTTTGGCTGGCAAAACAGGCCATCCAAAAATCAAAAATTCGCGCTGATAACAGAAGTGATATGACATGAATGCACTACCTGATAACCTGATTGCCCCCATCACAATCGCTATCGCAGTTTTGGCTTCAATAGGCTTGTTTTTTCTTATCCTGACCAGGCTCTCCCTGATTTTTCAGGCTCACAGTGCCAATTCGGACCCCGATACGGCGCATATTTACTGGATCTATAAAAGCCCGTTCTTTATCAGGTTGACCGATCGGATGTTCGTCGTCTCGAGCATATTGCTGTTTCAATACAGCAAGCTGGTTAGCTGCGTGGTCAAACGACTGAACCCGTCATTGAAAGGCAAAAGGATATTGCAGATTTCCTGCGCTTTTGGAAACGTGTCTGAAAAAATTGCCGAAAGCTGTGCACGGCAGGACGCCGAGGAACTTGTCCTGACCGATATCATGCAAAGCGAGTTGGATAACGCTGAAAGAAAGCTGAAGCGATTTGGAAAACTTTGCACCTACAGCCGGCAGGACGCTACCAACCTGGAGTTCGAAGATCAGTCATTTGATTACGTGGTCGCATTTTTCCTGCCCCATGAATTACCCCTCGATAAAAAAATCAAACATATCGAAGAAGCGAAACGCGTCTTAAAGCCGGGTGGAAAAGTCGTATTTGGTGAGTTCCATAAACCAAGACTGAAGATCCTGGAAATACTTGGACGCATCTATTTTAAGATTTTCGAGCCCTATGCCACTGAAATGTGGGACAGTTTTGATCTTGCCGAGGTCATTGAAAAAAACACGGACGATTCCTACCGGATAGAAAAGGACACTTTTTTCTTTGGTAATTTCCAGGTCTTGGCTGCTAAACGACTGTCATAACCCAGGCGCAAAATTTGATTTTTGCAGTTTTTCGATCACCAGGCTGATACCCTGGAGCAGCCTGCGCAGCGGCAGGGGCAAATCGTCCCAGTCCATGCTGTCCATGGTGTTTTTGATCCCCAGCCCAAGCTCGGTATCGCCTTCAATGCGTATGCGGCGTTGAAAGAACAAGGTATCCGGGTCGGCTTGCCGGGTCGCCAGCAGAACAAAATCCACGCTCTCGCCGCTGATGCACACATCATCCTTCAAGTTGCGTTCGAGCGGTGTAAATTTGTCACTGCCAACACGGATCAGCCAGTCGATGCACAGGTCCGTGACCTTGATCCTGACTTTGGCATCGGCGAGGAAATCGAGTTCTCCGTGGCGCAGCGGTTCCCGGAACGCCTGGTTCAGGACTACCGACAACACCTGCTTCTGAAGCCCGTAGGGGATGTACCGTCCGGGCAGGCTGATGACCTTCTTTGCGACTGGGCGAACGAACTCAGGAATTGGCAGCATGCTATACCCCGATGGGAATTTGACACAGTATATTTGCCGTTTACCGCAATGTGTTGATACAGATCAATGTGTGGAAAGATTCTGCATCTAGAATGTGTTGCCAGTAAGCGCAAACGGGACTGGATATGGAACTGGTGTGTCCGGCGGGTAACCTGCCCTCTTTAAAAGCCGCCGTAGACAACGGCGCGGACGCCGTTTATGTGGGATTCAAAGATGATACCAACGCGCGGCACTTTGCCGGGCTGAACTTCACCGAACGCACTTTCGAGAAAGCCGTGCGCTACGCCCAGGACAAGGGACGCAAGGTTTACGTTGCGATCAACACATTCCCCCAACCGAAGGGCTTCGAACGCTGGAAGGCAGCGGTGGACCAGGCCGCAGCCTACGGTGTCAATGCCCTGATCCTGGCCGATATCGGTGTGCTCGACTATGCCGCCTCGCGATGGCCGGAGCTGCGTCTGCACCTGTCCGTGCAGGCATCGGTCACCAGCGCCGAGGGTATCCGCTTTTATTTCGAAAACTTCGGTATCCAGCGCGTGGTTTTGCCGCGCGTGCTGTCGGTCAACCAGGTCGCCCACGTCATCAAGGACTCGCCGGTAGCGGTCGAGGTGTTCGGCTTTGGAAGCCTGTGCGTGATGGTCGAAGGCCGCTGCCTGTTGTCCAGTTACGCGACCGGCCGGTCACCGAATACCTACGGCGCGTGTTCACCGGCGTCGCATGTGCGTTGGGAAGAAACCGGGGACGGCACCAACACGCGTCTCAATGGCGTATTGATCGACCATTACGGCGAGGGTGAAAAGGCCGGTTATCCGACCCTCTGCAAGGGGCGGTTCCAGGTTGGTGAACATACCTTTTACGCGCTGGAAGAACCCACCAGTCTCAACACCCTGTCGATCCTGCCTGAACTCAGAAAGATCGGTGTCAGCGCCATCAAGGTGGAGGGCCGCCAGCGCAGTCCGGCCTATGTGGCGCAGGTGACCGCGGTCATGCGGGCGGCCATTGACCAATGCCTGTCAAATCCGGATACCTATCAGCCAAAGGATCAGTGGATGCGCGAATTATCCGACGTATCGGAAGGCTCCCAAACCACGCTTGGCGCCTACCACCGGCCCTGGCAATAGGTGCAACAGTGATGAAATTATCCATCGGGCCGATCACATATTTCTGGGAACGCCAGCAAGTACTCGATTTTTACCGACAGGCGGCGGACTGCGCGGCCGAAATCATCTACCTCGGTGAGGTCATCTGCTCCAAAC
>DATCZY010000450.1:0-5497 GCA_036525655.1 Lysobacterales bacterium
TAGAGCACACCCATCAGGGAGGCGAAGAAAATAATGGTGGGCAGCACCTGGAAAGCAAAGATAAACCCGAATTGGGAGGCATTGGACAGATCGCCGAATATGAATTGCCCGCCGATCAGCGCGAAATCGACGATCTTGACAAATACGTGGCTGATGGCATCAAAAAATTCACGTCCGCCCGGTACGATGATAACGACGACCGCAAACACGATCTGTAAACCGACACCTGCCGCAATCTGCTTCCAGTCAACTGATTTTTTGTGCCGTGAAAATGCAAAGGCAACCGAGATCAGAACCGCCAGTCCGAACAAACCAAAGGCAATGTCGCTAAACATGCAATGCTCCCATAATTTTGGAGGGAATTTATTTTAATTAATGGCGCAATGTATCGGCTTTACGGTTGGCTGGCAAACTAAAGATTAATTCCCAGCCAGCGTTTTCCAGCCCAACTCTTTACACACACCACGGCCTGGCCACTCCGGTAGATGCTGTTGACAATCCAGATTCCGAGCAGGCCATAACCCAGCACCGGTCCGGCGATATACGCAAACGGCAGAAAGAACACCCACTGCGCAATCACGCTGATCCACATGCTGCGGCGGGTATCGCCTGCACCGATCAGCGCGTTCATCAGCACCATGCCGGCGGTGTCAATGCTGATCACCAGCGCCCAGAGCACCATGGGAAGGTACGCCAGTTGCCGGGTCTCAGGGTTTTTCAGGAACAGGCCGAGCAAGGGGTCGGCAAACGGGATCAGCAACAGGCTGAGCGCAAGTCCGTAAACCAGGCTGATGGCGGCGCCATTCCAACCCCACAACATGGCATCCTCGGCGTTACCCCTGCCAAGCGCGTTGCCCACCAGCGTGGTCGTCGCCAGGGCGAGGCCGAATGCGGGCAGAATGGCGGTGATGTGAAAGGTCATCAGGACGTTGACCGCGGCGACTTCGGCCGTGCCGATCTGACTGACGATCCACATCAGCGCTACCATGCCGGCCGAGAAAAACACCTGCTGAAGGCTCGCCGGCAGTGACAGTCTGAATTGTTGCCAGAGCGTGCTGCGCGAAGGAATCTTGTGCAGGAAACCCTTGTCGCGGGCGTTGCGATAGGCAAAAAAGAAATAGATGCCGGTGCCGAGGTACAGGGAGATCGTGGTCGCAAGCCCGGCGCCGAGCACACCCATCTCCGGTGCGCCCAGGTTGCCGAAGATCAGCACCCAGTTCAGGAAGATATTGCAGGCGTGCATGATCAGCAGTGTGCGCAGGTATACGCCCGTCATGTGGATGGCGCTCCAGTAACCGCGGAAGGAGAAGTTCATTCCCACGGCGACCATGCTGAGAATCCTGACCTGCAGGTAGGGCACGCCCTGTTCGATGACGGCCGGGTCGTCGCTGAGGTGGGAATAGGTTGCGGGTATGGCCATGTACAGGATTGCACACATGGGCAGGCCGATCAGCACCGCCAGGATCAGCCCGCCGTTAAGCGGCACGGCGGTTTCGTCGTGTCGCTCCTCGCCAACGCGCCGCGCCGCCAGTGCCTGGACACCGGCCGACAAACCGATGATGAACGAAATCGCCAGGTAGTTGCTGAAGCTGCCGATGCCGGTGGCCGCCAGCGCCGTGTCACCGAGGTGGCCGACCATGCCGATATCGACCAGGTTGAGGATGTTCTGCGACATCATGCCGCCCATGATGGGCATGGCAATGGCCCAGATTAAGGTGCGTCTGTCCCGGTTGGGAAAAAAGGCTCGCAGTAGGCTAATGGCGGTGTTCAAGTTCTCATTCTGCAAAAAGCAGGGTTTCGCGGGTCGCAGCGAACTTGATATCCGGCCAGCGCTCTTCGGTCAATTGCAGGTTGACGCGCGATGGCGCCAGGTAAACCAGTTGATCCGCGGCATCATAAGCGAGGTTATTGATCAACTGATTGGTGAAGTCTTTCAGCATTTTCTCATCTTTGCAACGGACCCAACGGGCGGTTTGCACGTTGACGTTTTCGAAAACCGCGTCCACGTTGTATTCGCTTTTGAGCCGGTAGGCTACCACGTCAAACTGCAGCACGCCGACAGCGCCGAGGATGAGGTCGTTACTGCGCAGTGGCCGGAAAAACTGTGTTGCGCCCTCTTCGGACAACTGCAGCAAACCCTTCTGCAATGCCTTGAGCTTGAGCGGGTCACGCAATTGCGCGCGCCGGAAAAGCTCCGGGGCAAAATTGGGGATACCGGTAAATTGCAGCTTTTCGCCCTCGGAAAAGCTGTCACCGATGGCGATGGTGCCGTGGTTGTGAAGACCGATGATGTCACCCGGCCAGGCCTCCTCGACAAAATCACGGTCCTGCGCCATGAAGGTCAGGGCGTTGGGGACCCTGATATCCTTGTCCAGGCGCACATGTCGTAGTTTCATGCCCTGGGTGAAATGGCCGGAGCAGATACGCAGGAAGGCAATGCGGTCGCGGTGAGCCGGGTCCATGTTCGCCTGGATTTTGAATACGAACCCCGTCAGTTCGAGTTCGTCGCTCTTCACGAGACGTCCGGTGGTTTCACGGGACCCGGGCGCCGGGGCGTGTTTTACGAAGGCATCGAGCAGCGGGGTGACGCCGAAATTATTGATCGCGGAGCCAAAAAACACCGGCGTCTGTTCGCCCTCGAGGTAGGCCTGTTTGTCAAATTCGTGACTGGCGCCCCTGACCAGCTCGATCTCATCGCGTAACTCCCGGGCGTGGTATTCGCCCAGGCGTTGCTCCAGCAGCGGGTTGTCGATGCCGGGGATGACCTCGGCCTGCTGGGTGACGTAATTTTTGCCGGATTCATACAGGTGGATGACGTCATCGATCATGTGGTAGACACCCTTGAGACGCTTGCCCATGCCGATCGGCCAGGTCACCGGTGCGCACTGGATGCCCAGCACCGACTCGACCTCGTCCAGCAGTTCGATGGGTTCGCGGCCCTCGCGGTCGAGCTTGTTGATGAAGGTGAATATCGGCGTCTGGCGCAGGCGGCAGACTTCCATCAGCTTGATGGTGCGCTGCTCGACACCCTTGGCGCAGTCGATCACCATCAGCGCGGAATCCACGGCCGTCAAGGTGCGGTAGGTGTCTTCGGAAAAGTCCGCGTGGCCCGGTGTATCCAGCAGGTTGACGATGTAATCCTGGTAACAGAACTGCATCACCGAACTGGTGACCGAGATACCGCGTTCCTGTTCCAGTTTCATCCAGTCCGAGGTTGCGTGGCGGGCGGCGCGTTTCGATTTGACCGCGCCCGCCATCTGGATGGCCCCGCCGAACAACAACAGTTTTTCGGTCAGCGTGGTTTTACCCGCATCCGGATGTGAAATGATCGCAAAGGTTCGCCGGCGGGCGATTTGTTGTTGAAGTTCTGACATGGGTGGAGTTCTGGCCGGTAGATTAAGACGCGGATTTTAACAGAGTCATCCGGCTAGTGTAGTGCAACATAATGAAAGCAGGTGAATACTGAGCATTATTTTTGGGGCAGCACACCCTGGATCATCATGCGCCCGGAAGGCGTTATGGTGCCGCCGGTGGGCGCCACGAAACGGAAGGGCATGGATTCCAGCGACATACCGGCGTTCAACTGCACTACAAAATGCAGGTGCGGGCCGTTGCTATAGCCGGTGTTCCCTGAATTGGCGATCCATTGCCCGCGTTTGACCGTGGCGCCGAGCCGCACCTGCAGGCTGTTGGCTTCCAGATGCGCATACACGGCCATGGTGCCGTCGTCATGCAGGATGCGTATCTGGTTGGAACGCGCCAGGTAGCGCTCCGTCTGGGCTGCGCCGTGAAAATCGTCTTCCATGTCCATCACGCGCCCGGAGCGCGCAGCCAGTATCGGTGTGCCGACCGGCATGACGATATCCACGGCGTACTGGCTGGGCGGGTCCTTGTGCGTGTGGGCGTCGTCAAACCCCTGGCTGATCGGAAACTCGAGGCCAAGCGGAAACGGCGGGTAGTAATTGACCTCCGGCGGCAGCTGATCGAGCGGCGGGCCGATCATGTGCTTGTAGGAGAGACGGAAGCTGAAGCCCTTGTTCGGGTCCGTCTGCCTGACTTTCAGCAGACGCTGTTCGCTCTGGCCAGACAATACGAAACGCGCCGGCAGTGGTGGTTCCGGGGTGACGTTATCCACTTCGAACAGTTCCAGTTCGAGTTCGATCGGCCCCCAGATATTGTTGATGAATGAATATTCCGGTTCGCGTTCCAGGCCCAGCTTGCGCATGCCCACCATTGGCTTCGGGTCGGCCGGCATTTCCATGGTGTCAAATTTGTCGTCGGTCTGGGGCGGCTTTGAACTGAAATGCCAGATGCCATCCTTGTCCTGCCACTTATAGATGTCCCCGGTGTACGCGGCAAAAGCCGTCACCAGGCAGAGAATGCCAACCAGGGCTTTGATGCTTTGTATTTTCAACATTCGATGACATTGACGGCGAGACCGCCGCGTGATGTTTCCTTGTAACGGTTTTTCATATCTGCCCCGGTATCACGCATGGTTTTGATGACCTTGTCCAGCGACACCTTGTGCTTGCCTTCGGCCTGCATGGCCAGTCGTTGGGCGTTGATCGCCTTGATCGAACCCATCGCATTGCGCTCGATGCAGGGTATCTGGACGAGCCCGCCAACCGGGTCGCAGGTCAGGCCGAGGTTATGCTCCATGCCGATTTCAGCCGCGTTTTCAACCTGGCTCATGGTACCACCCAGCGCCGCGGTCAGACCACCCGCCGCCATTGAACAGGCAACACCCACCTCCCCCTGGCAACCGACCTCGGCGCCGGATATCGAGGCATTGAGCACGTACAGGATACCGATGGCGCCCGCCGTCAGCAGGAAATCGATAATGCCATCCTCATTGCTGTTGGGGATGAAGTTGCAGTAATAATTGAGCACCGCCGGGATGATACCGGCCGCGCCATTGGTGGGTGCGGTGACCACGCGTCCGCCGGCCGCATTCTCCTCGTTGACCGCGAGCGCATACAGGTTGACCCAGTCGATGATCTTCAGCGGGTCACGGTAGGCTTTTTCATTCAATTGGCTGAGTTCCCGGTAAAGGTCGGGTGCGCGCCGGTGCACCTTGAGGCCGCCGGGCAGTACGCCGGAATTTTTATAACCGCGCTTGATGCAGTTGTGCATGGCGGCCCAGATGTTCAGCAGGCCGCTGCGAATTTCTTTTTTGCTGCGCCAGGCGCGCTCGTTGGCCATCATGATACCTGCGATGCTCAGCTTGTTTTCGGCGCACAGCGCGAGCAGTTCGTTGCAATTGCTGAACGGGAAAGGCACCGGGGTCACGTCCTTGACGATGCGGTCGGCCGCTGCCTCATCGTGGTTGACCACGAAACCGCCGCCAACCGAGTAATAGTCACGTTGGATCAGTGCTTCGCCGTGGTCATCGAAGGCCACGAAACGCATTCCATTGGTATGGTGCGGCAGACTGTTACGCTTGTTGAACAGCAGGTCTGCCTTTTCAGTGAACGCGACTTCCTTTCGACCGGCCAGT
>DATCZY010000451.1:0-3515 GCA_036525655.1 Lysobacterales bacterium
AGCCGGTATGGCTCCACCACAGACCATGGTGCACCGGTGAATGCGGGTCATCCTCCTGCTCGGTGTTCGCGTGGTGATGGCGGTGATGTGCCGCCCACCAGATCGGTCCACGCTGCACCGACGCCGCGCCGATCAGTGCAAAAATGAACTGCACTGCGCGTGAGGTCTTAAAACTCCGGTGCGAAAAATAACGGTGGTAGAAGCCAGTGATGGCAAACATCCGGACCAGGTAAAGGGCAATCGCGGTAGCGACAGCAACCGGGCTCCAGCCCACCCAGATCACGGCAAAACAAGCCAGGTGCATGGCGATGAAGGGCAAGGTCCGTAGCCAGTCGATACGCCGGGTTGCTACATCTGCAGGCAACGCCACCGCAGAACTGTCAAACCAGGCCAGCAGGGATACCCACATTTGGCGCCAGTGGGAATTTTTAGCCGCTGCTACCATTTTTGGGGTACCAGTTGAACGCTAGCGCGGTCGTATCCGACCGATTCCAGCATGTCCAGCAGGTCAGCGTATTGCTGCGCAGAGATCTTCGGCTCACGCGCCATGATCCAGACATAGTCGCGCTTGTTGCGGCCAATGACGGTGACCGTGTAAGCCTCATCGAGATAGATGATGCGGTAGTCCGCCTTGATCGGCCAGATAAACTGCATACCCCAGACGGCATTCGAATCATCCCGGATGAAACCACGCGGCTCGTAGGTTTTGAGCTCGCCATCGAAGCCACCTTCTTTGAACGTAAAGGTGGTGGCAATACTGCCGTCGTCATCCAGGCGGTAGGACTCAACTGCGTTGTGCGCACCCTTCTCAATCGATGTCGGAATGTTGGCGATCACGTACCAGTCACCCATGAAGCGTTCGATGTCGACATGATCGACCGTTTGCAATGGCTCCACGTGGCTACAAGCCGACACGGTGAAGGCAACAGCTGTAAAAACGACTGCGCGAAGTGAGATTTTCAATTCCGATTCTCCAATATTCAAAGTAACTGGTAACGTAGACGCCGTCCGCCGCGTGCTTCGGTTTCCAGCGCCAGCCACTCGTGGTTTTCCGAGTACCAAAGCTCAATTTTCATTTCGCCGGCGCCCAGCTGGTAACGCCAGGCGGGTTGCAAAACGCCCCGGACTTCAAGCTCAACCCATTCGGGTTCGCTGACCTCGATGTCCAGCACCTCGCCATTTTGTGCATTGATCAGGCGTTCCTGCTGCAGGAAGACGGGGTTCCAATAGGCAAAACTCATGTTGCACGACGGCAACTCAATCTCACCCGAAGCGCCGTTGAGCACAAACCGGTCACCTTCAATGGAACCACTGACGCGGTAAGGTTTGCCATTGGCGTCGGTCCGCGATTCGATACCGGTGAGACAGTCGCCACGCCAGGTTTCGGTATTTTCATGCTCATATCCGTACAGTTTCACGAACATCAGGCGGTACTCAAAACTGGCTTCACTCTTCAGGCTTTGCTGGTTGCCCGCTTCCTCGAGCATAAAATCGTGGTAACCGATTTCCTTGTCATCGAGGTAAACCCGAAAGCGCCACTCGCGGTCCTGGGCCATAACCGAACATGTCTGTGCCAGTAACGCCATTGCCAATATGATTTTACCAAACACGGGTCACAGCCCTCCTTGATCATTGCGTGGAAATCCGGGAAAAAACGCATTCGTGCGGCGAATGTAGCGTTGATATTCGGGTCTGCGCGAACCGATATCCTTCTCCAACAAAGCGACCCCTGAGACTTTCAAAAGCAGGAACGTCATCAGCAACGGTGAAACGATGGTCCACCAACCCCCGGCCGACAGTGCGACCAGGTAAAACCCCCACCACAGTGTGAAGTTGCCGAAATAGTTGGGATGCCGCGTATAACGCCACAGCCCGGTATCCAGCACCTTGCCCCGGTTTGCAGGGTTCCTGCGAAAGCGTGAAAGTTGCAGGTCACCCACGGTCTCAAAAAACACGCCCACGACCCACAGCGCAATACCCGCATAATCGAGAACACCGAGCGCCGCTTGCCCGCTGATGGCAGCGGCCAGCGGCAGGCTGATAATCCAGGCCAGCAGCGCCTGCAAGACAAACACGATGTAGAGACTCTTGTAACGGAACCCGGGTTCATTGTTGGCGCGTATCTCCTGGTAGCGGTAGTCCTCCGGTTGACCATGGTTGCGCCAAGTGATGTAAATCGACAAACGCAGCGCCCAAATGGCAACCAGCACGACCACGATAGCGCTGCGCGGACCGCTATCACCACTCAAGCCGGCGTATACGACAGCAGCGAGCAGGAACATCAACGACCACAGTGAATCGACGATGCTGACGTCATTGCGCAGCAGGCTGATCACCCAAAAGATTACGGCCACAACCAGTAGCGCGGCACCCGAATAAAGAAAAGCGATCCAGTCAATCATCGTGCATCAACTCCTCGACAGGCCTTGCAGCGGCAAGCGCGGCTGCAACTTGCGGATACCGTCAAAACGCCGGGCGGCGAGCATCAGCAATGGCATCGCCAGCGCCCAGATAAAGATCAACGCAAGGATGGCGCTATTAAAGTTGATAAACTCAAGCGCCCCCAGCCTCTGCCCCGCCAGGTAACTCAACGGGCCGAAGATCGCACCCATGAGTACCGCCAGTCCGGGTTTGTTTTTGAGCCAGCCCATAGACACGTTAAGGGTGGTGGCAAACAGGGCCCACATCGCCAAAATCCAGTAAGGCGCCATGCCGGCAAACGCCGCTCCGCCTGCGTATTGCAACCAGCCGCTTTTTACCAGCAGGCTGTCGAAAACAAGACCCATGACAACGGCCAGCAAAACCAGGCGTAATTCCTGACCCGGGCGTGCGGCCAATACCAGGTGCAAGCCGATAACCAGGCCGACAACCAACACACCCAACCACGGAAACCCGCCGGCGGCGCCGGTAACGCAGGCAAACCAACCCACCTGGAAAGCGACAAAGTTGACGAGGGTGCGCTTCACGCTTTCACCGCCTGACCGGATTCACTTTTACGTTCAAACAGGTAATGGCCGACGTACCATTCCTGCCCTCGTTGATGTCCGAATAATTCGGCACAGGCCATGAAGAAAATACGCCAGCGCATGAACCATTTACCCGCGTCCCGGCTGCCGTAGGTTGCGGCAAGAACCGGCATGATCTGGTCTTTATTGGCGTCCATGTTGTGCAACCATGCGTTGGCAGTCTTCTCATAATGCCGGCCGTTCCAGCGCCATTGCCTGAGTAACTGCAAATCCCGCTGAAAACGCAGCGGCAGATTATCACTCGGCATGATTCCACCGGAGAAAAAGTGCCGGCTCATCCAGTCGCTGGGCCCTTGATCGACGAACTCGTAAGCGCAACTGCGATGGCAGAATATGTGTTTGAAGAACTTACCCCCAGGGCGCAGCCACGTGCTGATTCGGCGATAGAGTTCCTGGTAATTGCGCATGTGCTCGAACATTTCGACCGATACGACGCGATCGAAGCGCAGTTCCGTATCGAAATCATTCATATCGCAAGTAATGACCGAG
>DATCZY010000452.1:0-2901 GCA_036525655.1 Lysobacterales bacterium
ACCGATGCATTCCTGGCGGACGCATTCCGCTCAGCCGTTGCGCTCTCGGTCAGCGGCCACGCGATGCTCGAAAAATACCTCTCGCCCTACAAGGCGATGACCGCCAAGGCATTACTGGTGCTGGTCGATGCGGATTTTATGGCGCTGCCGGCTACCGAACGCCTCGTGCGGCTTGACCGTGAAATTGCGACAAAGCTACTGGGTGGCCGGCTTTTAACCGAACCCGCGTGCCTGTCGCCGCTACCCATCGCAGGCGTTCCAGGTTGGTGGCCACAACAGGAACAGGACGAGCACCATTTTTACAACGACGCCGATGTTTTCAGGCCGCCGCCGAAGGAATTCAAACCGGCGCCGGTATTCGGCTTATAGGTCGGCTTTTTTGTACGGTAAAAATGTCTCCGCCTGCTGTTTATAGCGATCGGTGCTGCGTCGCTCGTGACTCAGAAAGTCCGCGATGGCCACACGAAAGCGGCTGTCTGCAATCCAGTGATAGGACGCGCTCTTGACCGGTTCAAAACCTCGGATCAACTTGTGTTCACCCTGGGTGCCGGGATCAAACTCCCGTAGTCCATGCTCGATACAAAATTCAATCCCCTGGTAAAAGCAGGTCTCAAAATGCAGGCAGGAAAATTCCTGCAGAGCGCCCCAGTAACGACCGTAAAGACGCTGGCTGTCGAATAAGAACAACGAACAGGCGACGATTTCACCGGCGTGGCGGGCAACCACCAGCATGAGCTGCGCGGCCATGGATTCGCGCAGCTGATCAAAGAATTCACGGTTGAGATAACCATCGTGACCACTGCGTTTGCGGTAGGTGCTCATGTAACATTGAAAAAAGCCCTGCCACTCCTCGTCACTGATTTCGGTTGCGGTTTTTCTTTGCAGGGTGATGCCCTGTTCGGCCACCATCCGCCTTTCCCGTTTCAGGTTCTTGCGTCTCGAAGAACGCAGCGTGGCGAGGAAATCATCAAACCCGTTGTAAGCCCGGTTGTACCAGTGAAACTGTACGGCCTCGCGATGCAGGAAAGCGCCCTCTTCCTTCTTTTCCAGCAGAGCCGCCTGCAGACGCCGCCCCGGAAACAGCAAATGCCAGCTTGAATAACGATGTTTTTCCGCCAATTGGTGCAGTGCATCGAGCAGGGCTGCAAATACTGCCGCGGGCTCCGCCGCGGGCGACACACCGACACGCGGCCCGGCAACCGGTGAAAACGGAATGGCCGTGACCAGTTTTGGATAATAATCCAGACCGTAGCGTTCGTAGGCCTCCGCCCAGCCCCAGTCGAACACGAACTCCCCGTAAGAATTGCTCTTGGCATACAACGGCATGACCGCCAGCGGTTGATCCTCGTCCATTAGCATCATGTGCCGGGCTTGCCAGCCCTTTTCCGCGGTCGCGCAACCGCTGTTTTCTAACGCCAGCAAAAAGGCATGCTGTACAAACGGGTTATCACTGTCAAACAGCCCGTTCCACAGTGACGGCGGGATATCGGCGATCGAGGCGTGAAATTTACAATGCATAGCCCAGTGTACGCAAAAACCGGGGTAATGATATACACCTGCAGCCATGCCTGGCTGGACGAATCACAGCCATTAAATCAATGCACATTCACAACGGCATGGCATCCGCCCTGCATGAGCACATCCCCGCTCGCAACGCCTGGGCATTTCATTCCCGAACGGATATTTTAGTCCTCTTCGGGCTCCGCATCGTGCTTCCTGGACATCCAGACGATGACGGTTGCCGCAGCGGCGATCACCAGCAGGCCATTGATTTGGGTAAACCTCTGGGGCAGTTCAAAAACTCCTTCAAGAACAGCGCAGGTCAGCGTCAGCACTGCGAGCAGGGTCAATATCAGGTATTTTTTCATAGGCTTTCAACCAATGTCCGGGGTGTGGCTCACTCTATGCCTATCGAAAGCACCGCGCTTGACCGTGGCAGTCAAGTTCTTGACATTGGCAGCCCGATCAAGCAGCAACCACGGTCGCTGTTTCAGTCACGTGGCAATCGAACTACAATTGAATGCCGGCGCACACAAAGGATGACTGGTATGAACATTGCCGCCCCACGAGATTCCGAGGGCTACCTGGTTAACCCCGAGGACTGGAACGAAGACATCGCGCGCGAGATCGCACGTGAAGAAGACGTCGAGTTAAATGAAACCTGCTGGCTGGCACTTGGATTCATGCGGGAATACCTGCGCGAGCACGATATCGCCCCCGATGTGCGTCACCTGATCAGCTTCCTGGCAAGCGAAAAAGGCTGGAGCAAAAAGACAGCAAAACAGCACGTTTTTGAATTATTCCCTTATGGCTATGTCAAGCAGGCCTGCAAAATTGCCGGCATGAAGAAACCGCGCGCCTGGAGCACGGGCTAAATCTTCTGTTGCACGGCCCGCAGAGACAGGTGCATTGATAACACCCCGGCTAAAGTCTCGTCCTTATTTAACGCCATGCATACCCTTGCGGATCAGCGGTATCAACACAAACGCCACCGCTGAGGCGCCCATGCCAATCCAGAACATCATCATGAAAAGGTCGCCGTAGGTGGCTGCGGCAACGGCAACATCCAGCGTTTCACCCTCCAGCACGTCCATTGATGTCAACTCGCCGAACTTGGCCGCCAGCACCTCCGAGTAAGCGGTTGCGAGGAACCACGCACCCATCATCACGCTGACAACACTTGGCACCGACAACTGCGTCACCGCGCTCAGGCCGATTGGCGAGATACTGAGCTCACCAAGTTCCAGGATGCCGTAGGCCAGCACCAGCCACCAAACGCTGGCAACGCCATTGATACCTGCCAGGTGTGCCGCATAAGCCATTGGCAGGAAAGCCAGTCCCGCAAGCAGTAATCCAATCGCGCTCTTTGCGGGCTTGCTGGGATTCATGCCGTGCCGGTCC
>DATCZY010000453.1:0-3825 GCA_036525655.1 Lysobacterales bacterium
AGCGGTTACTACTGGTCGCTTCCCGTCGTCGCCGAAACCTGGGACGGCCACCTCAACGACATCAACGGTTTTCACGTAAAGGCCAAGGACGCCGAAGCGGCCCTGGAAACGGCATTGAAAAACGCACCGTCCGGCGTGGTAGCCGAGGGCAATGTCGGTGGCGGCACGGGCATGACCTGTCACGAATACAAGTGCGGTATCGGCACCTCTTCGCGCCAGATCAAAGCCCTCGATCAACCCTACGTGGTCGGTGTGCTGGTGCAGGCCAACTATGGATTGCGCGACGGCCTGATGATTTCGGGCGCACCCGTGGGCCGGCACATGCGCGAGCACCGCATCAAAAGCGAGGACGACCCACAGGCCAGCGATAGCGGCTCGATCATCATCGTGGTGGCAACCGATGCGCCCTTGTTGCCCCACCAGCTCAAACGCCTGGCAAGACGCGCCGGCATGGGACTGGCGCGCATGGGTTCGATCGCCGGCAATGGTTCCGGTGATATTTTCGTCGCCTTCGGCACCGGCAACCCGGGCGGCCAGACCGGTCTGCAGCAGGTGCAGATGCTCGGCAACGAACACATGGACCCGCTTTTTGGCGCGGTGGTGCAAGCCACAGAAGAGGCCATCGTCAATGCCATGATCGCCGCCCGAGACATGACCGGTGAAGACGGCCGCTACGCAAAAGCCATCCCCCACGAACAGTTGAAACACTGGCTGGAGCACTACCGGCGACTCGGCGATGATGGTGCGAAGTAAAAACCTTCATAACGGATGCCTGTTTCACTACGCATGATACCCAACCAGCACAAAAAATTGAGGTCAAATAATCGCATGACTCCATTCACAACTCGCACTTTATTCATGGGGGTGGTCATGTCCGCCATTGGTCTGCTGGGTTCAAATACCGCTATTGCAGCGGGGCTCGAATTGCCGGATGGCATCGCGACCTTCGCCGACGGCAGAAAGCCGGTCGAGGAACTCTACGGCGCCTACACCTCGTTACTGGAGAAGGGCTGGCAGCTCGATATCATCATCCAGTCGCAGCCGCAAGGAAGGGAATACGCCCTACCCGTCATCGCCTTGCGCACACCGAAAGGCGGCCCGGCCTGCTGGATTTTATCCGGTATTCACGGAGAGGAACCGGCCGGCCCCAACGCGATCGCCGGGGCGATTGACGCCATTGCTGCGCTCGGTGAACGGCAGTCGGTGGTGCTGTTGCCGTTGAATAACCCGCAGGGTTACGTCAATAACTGGCGTTATCTGAATATGGAGAAATACTCCGAGACGATCGCCGGGCAGAGCGTGGGCGATTCCGAGCACCTGTTGACCGACCCGGAAAAACCGGATCGCGCGAGATCAAGCGCCGCATCCAGCCCCGAGGCCGACGCCATCACCCGCTACATTCTTGAGTTATCCGCACAATACCCGCCGGCGGCCAGCATCGACCTGCACGAAGACAACCTGATCAACGAGGGATATGTCTATTCGCAGGGCGCACTGGGTAGCGCCGATCCGCTCGCATTGGCTGCGGTGCGCACACTGCAGGACAACGGCATCGCGCTCAAGATGAGCGGCGAGACCCGTTTTGGTGAACCCATCAACGGCGGCATCATCGGCCCGGTCATCGATGGTTCGGTGGATGAACTGATGAGCGCCGCGACCATCATCGTCGCCGGCCAACCGCAGGCGGGTCCGCAAGCACACACGGTGTTGGTATTCGAAACGCCCGCTGGCGATGTCGGCCTGCAGAAGCGAGTCGAGGCGCATGCCGCCTTGTTGAAAAGTATCAAATCCTGCATCCCCGGTGAGCCGTAGCGTAACGGGTTCGCAATAGGAGTCGGAGATCAGTTAGCGCTGACCTCTTATCCATTCCACGCTGTCCTGGTTTGCAGGATTGAGATTAAAGATAGCTGTCCTGACCCTGGCCTTTCTATTCCGGATTTTCTGCTTCAGGGGTGACAGCGTTTTTCAAACGCCGAGATGATCTTGTCCTCCTCACGGGCGTCCTCGAAGAAGTCGCGGAGATAATCGATGCGGTTTTCCTTTTCGCGAGCATTGAGCACGGGCAGATCGGCGATGACACGCAGTATCTCATCCTCCCTCGAGGTGATGCTCCTCAGTGCAGCCTGCAAAGTCGGGGTATCGGTGCAGAACCCGCGATACAGGCGCTGCGATACCTTTTTGATTTTAAGCGACGGGTCGGGTCTCGCGTAGGCGGCGCTTACGAGACCCGAAAGATCGAAATCATAAGGTACGGGGAAATGCTTTGAACCAATTTTGATGAGCTCAATATTGTGGCAGCAGTACTCGCCCTCTTCCGGTAGGGCGAACGACCAGTCCGTATTGGCGATGAGATACTGGAATACGTAAACCAGCGCCGCCTGGTTGTCATCCAACTGCCGGAGCGATACGCCGGTTAATTCAGACAAACTGCCCCCCACACGTGAGACCAGTTGGTCCAGAGGCTCTATAAAGAAGCCATAACGTCCCATGTAGGCCTCTTTCAGACGATCGTTGGTGTCACTAAAGGTCAGGTGAACAAGCCTTACACGATAACCGACATCCGACAATAAGGAGAAAATCTGGTACGCCGCATATTCTTCCAAAACATCCCTTTCGTAACGATCACCTTTCATACAGCGGGTGACCAACTTTAGTTTATCCTGTCCCTCAAACACGGTTCCAACCGTGTCAGACTCGTTGAAATTGAGTCTCAAGGGTGGAAAGTCGCAAACCCGCAGACGGCTGTTTCCCCTGACCCTGACTTGCATATCGAACTCATCGGCGCCGTTACGCAGACGAAACGGCAGTTCATTACGTTCGTTCTTGTTTTTAATGAGAGAAGACAGGGGGCCGCTCAAATCGATTTCCAATGTCGTGTGTTCTTCGAAAAGCGGTGCGGCAAAGAGCGGCGAAACCAGGCCACATAAAAGCCAGACCCATATTATTTTTCGCACGTGTTTCATCCGGTCACGTTGCCATTCATGCACATCACAGGTCCTCATCTTTGCCAATTGCACATGAAACCATCAACCAGGTGATCAACCGGCACAAAAGCTCTCCTTACGACAATACGGGCATTGAGTGTTTCCATGTTCTTTACCATACATTAACTTTTTGGCGCCACCAAAAGCCATTACGTGGCTTTGGCACCCTCGATGGGCAGGCATTGAACAGACGCTTCGGGTCTTGATTCTCCTGTTTTTACTGGAAGTCACGGGGAATGGTCTCTTTCCACTCCTTTTCATGTTTCAGTTCGCCGTTGACCAGTACGCGCCGGTTAAAAATGAGATAGAAGTTCTCCAGGTCACTGCTAAACATGACATCCTGTTCAAAACGCAGCAAGCGGCCCGGAAGTTCCTCCTCCAGGGCATAGATGCCTTTCACCGAGGTATTGGCGGGGCTGCTGTCCGAAGTGCGGTGCTCGATGCGTTCCTCGAAACGCTCGATGCCCCAGGGATACTGGTAGGCGCCGGTGTTCGTCGCCACGCCAAAGGCTTCGCCGGTTTGCGCGTCATGCTGAACTTTCTCTATCTCACCGTAACCCGTGCTATTGCCGCTATCGAGCGTTGCAAAACCAGACAGTTCAGGGTCTGCGGCGGGCTGTTTGAAAACCGGGCTGCGCCATTCCCCTCCGGGGTCCTGCGGTATCACCGGCAGGTCAACACGCGCGCCATCTTCACCGCCCAGCGCCAGCGTGGTGGTCATCGGGTAAGGCGTCGGCCACAACATCGGCCACTGGGAGTTTGTGACCGAAAGACGTATCCGGTGGCCGGGCGCGAACACCCAGGAGGTGAAGTGCATCTCTATATCCAGCGGGAATTCCTC
>DATCZY010000454.1:0-5434 GCA_036525655.1 Lysobacterales bacterium
TGCCATCACCTGGCTGCGCTCGCGGTATTCGTTGACCTTGATGATATGGAAGCCGGCGGGGCTGCGGATGGGCACGGTAAATTGACCGGCACGCATGTTTTTAATCGCGTCGGAAAAGGCCACCGGCACCGAGTTGAGATCACGCCAGCCGACCAGGCCGCCTTCCAGGGCTTCCTGCGAATCTGAGTAACTGATGGCGGCCGAGGCGAAATCGAGCCCCTCCTCCAGTTGCTGGTAAACGTTATTGGCCTTGGCTTCCTGTGCGGCTATCTGCTGCGGCGTGGCGCCTTCGCTCAGGCCGATCAGGATGTGTGAAATATTGTATTCGCCGCTGTTGAAGCGTTCGGAGGCCAGCAGGATATCGATCTCGGTTTCGGTGATCGGATCCATGCTGTTGACGACCCGCTGGCGCAGGCGTTCGGTCATCATTTCTTCGCCGATGTTCTGGCGGAATTCGGCGAAGTCTTCACCGTCGGCCTCGATCAACTGGCGCAGCTGCATCAGCGAAAGTTTGTTCTGATCGGCGAGCATCATCAGCGACTGGTCGATGTCGCTATCGCTGATGCGAATACCGGTCTGGTAGGCGCGCAACAATTGCAGGCGGCGAATGATCAGGCGTTCCAGCACCTGCTTTTCGAGCAGATTTTGGGGTGGCAGGTCGCCGCCTTGCTGACGGATTCTGTCGACGATACCCTTGATGGCAATATCGAGTTCGCTGCGCAGTATGACATCGTCATCTACGAGGGCAACGATGGCGTCGATCTTTTCAGTGCCCTGGGCAAGCGCCGTGTTGCTCACCACGGGTGATAACAGTGCGATGCAAATGACCCAAACTGCGGGGTGGATAAAACTTCTCATAAAAACGTGTCTCCGGGATTTCGCCATTTTTCATAGTCCGGTATTTGATTGTAGCAAATACATAAAGTTGCTTGTCTTGACACCGAACCAGTTATTTTAACCGATACCGGTGACAAGCGTTGTCTGGATTAACGCGTCTGCATGTTTTCCAATACGTCCTCCATCCGCTCAAAAACCGTTTGCATAATTCGTTCGGTCGGCAGGGTGGTCAGGCGGAAGTGGTTGCGGTAGGGCACGTTGAAACTGCTGCCCGGGGCTATCAGGACGTGCTTCTTCTCGAGTAACTCCATCGCGAAAGCCAGGTCGTCGAAAGATTCGAACAGGCTGGTGTCGATCGCGGGAAACGCGTACATGGCGCCGGCGGGTTCGACCAGGCTCATAAATTTACTTTGTTTGACCCCGTCGATAATGGCCTGGCGCGCCTGGTAAAGACGGCCGCCCTCCGAGGTCAGTTCATTGATGCTCTGGTAGCCGCCAAGCGCGGTCTGCACCGCCCACTGTCCGGGCACATTGGCGCATAACCGCAGCGACGCCACCAGTTCGACGGCGTGCATGTAGTCCCTGGCGTTTTCCCGGTCGCCGCTGAAAACGATCCAGCCGACGCGGTAACCGCAGGCGCGGTAGATTTTCGAGAGCCCGTTGAAGGTGACACACAGGGTGTCGTGCACCAGCGTGGCCATCGGGATGTGCCGAGCGTCGCCGTAGAGCATCTCGTCGTAAATTTCGTCGCTGAAAACGACCAGTTGATGGCGCTCGGCTATCGCGGCAATTTCCTCCAGCACTTCACGGCTGTAAACCGCGCCGGTGGGGTTGTTGGGGTTGATCAGCACGATCGCCCGGGTGCGCTTCGTCACCAGGCTGCGGATTTCCTCCGGGTCGGGTTGAAATGCATTAGACGCATCGCAGTGGTAGTAAACCGCGGTGCCGTGGTTGAGGGCAACCGATGCGCTCCACAGTGGATAATCCGGGCTCGGTATCAGCACCTCGTCACCGCTGTTGAGCAGGGCGCGCAGGGCCAGGTCGATACACTCGCTGACGCCGTTGCCTATGAAAACATCATCCGCTTTGACATCCATGACACCCAGTGACTGCTGCTTCATGACCACCGCTTCGCGCGCAGGGAAGATACCCTTCTGGTGGCAGTAGGCCTCGCTCTGTCCGAGGTTTTCGATCATCGCCAGGCGCATGGTCTCCGGGGTGCGATAGCCGAACACACCGGGGTTGCCGATGTTCAGTGAAATGATCTCGTAACCCTGGCGTTCGAGCGCGCCGGCGCGCGCCGCCAGCTCGCCGCGGATTTCGTAGCGGACACCCTCGAGAATGCGATTGGTCCTGATCGGAGTTTTTGGCATGCTTCTATCTCGTTCGGCCCAGGGCCTGGTAATTAATTGAATCAGTAGGCAAGGTCATAGAACAGCGGCGCAGTTCTGCGTCCGAAATTGCCCAGCCCCTTGAGTACCAACTGGACGTAGATGGCATCGCGATAGTCACCATCGCGGTTTCTCAGGAAGCGCTTGGCGACCACCCGTAGCGCCCAGCAACAACTGTCGTATTCAACGCCCGCCTCGGCCGAGAGCAGATCGGAGTCGAGCAGCGAATAATTGACCCGCCCCAGCACCCACCAGTTCGCGTTGATCGGCTGGTAGTAGCGGATGTCGAACTGGTCCAGGCTGTCGCGTCTATAGCGGTATTCCGCTCCGAGGTGCATACCGTTGGGTGAAATATAGGTCGCGCCCAGCACCGCGACATCGAAGCGGTCTTTCTGCCAGTCCCACTGGGCGCCGATACGCGCGTCGAGCCGGTTGGTCAGATGCATGATGAATTCGGCGATGAAGGGTGAAGAGTTTTCGCTCAGCAACGGTGTGTTATCGACCGATAGCACCCGTTGGTTTTCAAAATAGAGAATCTGACCAAAGCTCAGGCTCCACAACTCGCGCCCGTTGATCTGGTTGATCGAACGGGTGGTCAGCGCCAGGGTCAGCTGGTTCGCATCGGACTGCCGGTCGGCACCGGTAAAACGGTTGTAGTGAAATAGCTGGCTGAACCCGAAGGTAAACGGCGCAGAATCAAAATCGGGAATATCCCGCTGGCTTTCATAGGGTACATAGAGGTAAAACAAACGCGGTTCCAGCGTCTGCAAATTACCTTTTTTGCTGTCCCGTTCAAAGAACAGGCCGGTGTCGAAACTCAGGATTTCAGTGCCGCGGGTGGGTGAGGTGTCACCCGGCAGACCTTGCCAGTTCAGGTCATAGGATGTGTAGCGGTAGCCCGCGCTGGGCCGCACATAACCCCAGTTGGTTTCCATGCTCCACTCGAGGCGCGGGTAAAAATCGAAGCGGCTGCCCGTCACGCCGATATTGCGGTCAAAATAGACGAACTCGGCGTCCATCTGTAAACGCAAACCCTTCATCCCCAACGGTCTGTCGAGGTCGAATGCGACACGCGGCAGGCGCGTATAGGGTTTGTTGAGCGGATTGACCGCTTCATCGACCACCTGGAAATCATCGATATAGGTCCTGAGCCGCCAGTGGCGGCCACTGCCATAGATGCCGTAAGTGCTGCGCAGGTACTGTGTCGAGGCGGCTGCGAGGCTGTTGCTGAAATCCTGGAAATACTGGTCATCGCTGACCCGGTCGACCAGCAACTGGCTACTCCAGCGCGGCGTGAAACGGGCCTGATGTGAAAACCTGTAGTGGAAACGCCTTTCGCCGGTCTTCTTGTCATTGCCCAGGTAGTCGAAATCGAGTTCGCCGCCGGTGCGCGGGGTGATGAACCGGTACTCGCCCGTCAGCATGAAACCGCGCAGGGTGAAGTAACGCGGTGTAATGGTGGCGTCCTGGTTCGGCGCGATGTTCCAGTAATATGGAGTGCTGAATTCAAAACCGTTGTCATTCGCGGTACTGACGTAGGGATAAAGAAAACCGCTCTTGCGCCGGTCGTCAATCGGGAATGTCATGTAGGGCAGGTAGACAAGCGGTACGTCGAAAAACCTGAGCTGGGCGCCCTTGACCGTGCCAATGCCGTCTTCGAAGTCGAGCTCAAGCTCTTTTGCTTTCAACAGCCATTCAGGTGTTTCGCCCGGGCAGGTCGTAAACTGCATCCCATGCAGGATCGAATGGGTGCCCGATTCAAGGGTGACGTCGGTTGCACTGCCTTTTGCGCTGGACCCCATCAGGCCGTAATCGACGTTGATAAAACTGCCGCTCTCTTCGAGGAAATTATACTGTGCGCTGTTGCCGCTGATGTGGATGACCGAATCTTCGTAAAACACCTTGCCCGGCATCGTCACGACTTCGGTCTGCGGGTCGTATTGCAACAGTTCGGTGGTCAGTAACTGGTCGGCGCGACGCAGTTCGACCTCTTCGCGGGCTACGGCCAGGCCCAGTTTCCTGGCGTCAAATTGACGGGTTTTGACCGATATGGGCGAGTCCGAGCGGTCCGGCACGTTTTTGAGCATCGGCGCCAGGCTCGGGCCGGGGCAGGCCAGTTGCGGGGCATCGCCCTCGGCGGCATAGGCGCCACCCTGTGTGATCATCAGGACAACGGATATGGCCGATAGCAGTATGGATGTTCTGGATTTTTCTCGGGTCACTATTCGGTGCCGTATTTGAACAGGGTCAGCGCGCGCATTGTAACAAGGGATTCGTGCTTCCGGGTCATGATTTTTTGCAAGGCGCGCATCGGATAAAACAGCAAGTTGTCACAGATTGGCCTGTGGTGCAATATTTGCGCACGTTTGTTGCAGCCATTCCCGCCGCTGGTCTTTTGCGAGCCTGGATTTCTGTTCGGCCAGGCGGTGAAATTTCTGCCAGTCACCGGCGCTTTCATCCCATAAACCCTGGAACGCACAGCGACCGCCGTCATAGGTGTTATACAGCGCGAGACTGGCGTTGTTGAGCGGTTGCTGGAACCAGGCGGCATAGTAAGGTTTGCCCTGCCATCTTGTTGCTCTCAGTTGTTTGTATTCATCTTCAAACCTGCTGAAGATGTCGGCTTTTTGCTGGCGCTTGAGCGCTTCGGCCTTGTCGCTGGCATAGAGCACCGCCAGGCGGGTGCGGGTTTTTGCGACCAGCGCGGAAAAGTCGTCGCCGACACCGCGAAGCTGCTGCCACTGCTGCAGTTCATCCTGACGTTGATGATATGCCAGCCATGCGCTGACACCAGCTTCGGCGACAAAACTGGCGTAACTCTCGTTGAACCAGCCGTCATTTTTGACGTACAGGCGCTGGTGCGCCAGTTCGTGAAACAGGTAATCGGCCAGACGCGTATCGGAACCGGTGAACATGGTGCTGAGCAGGGGGTCGCTGAACCATCCCAGTGAAGAGTAGGCCGCGGCGGGCGAGACCAGTACATCCATGCCCTTGCGTGACAGGCGCGCGGCGGAATCCCGTGCCTTTTGCTCCTTGAAGAAACCCCGGTAGGGCACACAGCCGGCCACCGGGAAACACCATTTTTTCGGCTTCAGGGAGAACTCGCCGGTGGCGACCACATTCCACACCAGCGCCTCGCCTTCGACTTCGACATAGCTGGAATAGCTGCCGTCGAGCGGCAGATCCAGGCTGTCACGTGCGAAGGC
>DATCZY010000455.1:0-7577 GCA_036525655.1 Lysobacterales bacterium
TCATGAGTCTGTCATAAAAAGCGACGGCCAGGACGAGCATGATGAAAAGAACGGCGCAATCCAAAGTAAGACGCAATCGGTTCTCGAGCAGTTGTATGCGATCAAGAACGAGGCGCTTCAGACAACGATGGAACTGAATGATGAAGCGCGTATCCTGTCCGCCGTCAAGCTGTTGGAGCAAAGCAAGCGCATCCAGATCATTGCACTTGGTTCAGGTTCGCTGGTGGCCAGGAATTTTGCCAGCATGCTGATCCAGATCGGAAAATCGGTCATCGCCGAAGTGGATACCTATATTCAGTTATCCAGTGTGATGACGCTGGGCAAGGGGGATGTCGTGTTTGTCATCTCCTATTCAGGTCAGTCGGCGAAGATGATCCAGATAACCCGGCAGGCAAAAAAGGCCGGTGTAGCGGTCATTTCACTGACCAGTTACAGCGCAAACCCGATCCGGTCGTTGGCCGACATTCCCCTGTTTTCGGTCAACCGGGACGGTGCTTTTGAATTTCCCCAGATTATTTCCACCGCCTCGCAACAACACGTGGTGGACGTGTTGTTCAGTTGCCTGTTGCAACGCGACAGCAAAGCGAGGGAACTGCTGGCGCTCAGCCGTATCGCGGTGGAAAGCCTCTAGTCCGCCTCAGTTCAGGTCCTTGTCAACCCAGAATTTGGTGCCCTGTAAAGTGGCCTGCAGGGCCAAACCGGCCTTGGTGATCTGGTAAATTGAAGTACCGGGAATGGCGGTAGCGGCAGCTCCGGCTCCCGCGCCCTGTGTGGATGATTGCGCGTTGGCATCCGCCTGGCCCGAAAAATCCCAGCCAGAGCTTTGGAATTTTTCCATTGCATCTTTGGTGTGGAATACGAAAACCACGATAAAGTCTTTGACGCCCATGCCGATGCCGCCACCGGCGGAGAACATATTCATGTAAATATCTTTACCGGTCTGGTTGTTGTGCAATATCCCTGCGCCATTTTGTGTTGAAACCAGCAGCACGTTGACACCCATACTGGAAAATACGGCGTAGCCCTTGGCGGATTTCAACTCCTCGCGGGCGGATGGCCTTTCAGCATAGAGTTTGTCCAGGGCCACGACACGTTCGTCCTGCAGCTCCTTGCGTTTCTCGTCGGGCGTCTTTTTATCAAACAGGGCCTGGCCTGAGAGCGGAATGGCCAATAAAAGGGCGGATATCACAAGCGCTATAAAATTCTTCATGTTGAATTCTTCGGTAGTTTGAGGTTGCCTTTTGTCATGGTAATACAACGGTACGAAAAGGGAATACCTTTCCGCTTCAAATTACGAGATGGAGATGCAAAGGGCGCGTTCCCAGCCATTCGAATGAAACAGCCTGCACGGTCCGGGGCATGATGGACGAAAAACGGCGATGGTTCTCGCCGGTGCTAGGCCTTGATCCCGTCCGGCGTGTCGAGCCCGATCAGGTCGCTATACGTCGGGCGTGGGCGGATGACGGTCACCTGTCCGCCCTCTACCAGCACCTCGGGCACCAACGGCCGGGTATTGTACGTGGACGACATAGACGCACCGTAGGCGCCCGCGTTCTTGATCGCGATCAAATCGCCGGCCTGCAGGGAAGGCAGCACACGATCGCGTGCAAAGGTGTCCCCGGTTTCACAGATCGGGCCGACGATCTGGTAGGTCTCGGTCCCGCCATCGCGCAATTCGCACGGCACGATTTCATGGTAGGCGTCGTAAAGGCTGGGTCTGAGCAGGTCGTTCATACCGGCGTCGATGATCAGAAAGCGATCGTATTCGCCTTTCTTGATATAGATGACGCGTGAAATCAGTATGCCGGTATTGCCGACCAGCGAGCGGCCGGGCTCGACGATGATGCGGCAACCGAGATGACCGAGAATATCGTTGGCAAGCTTTGCGTAATCGTTGATGACGGGCGGTTGCTGGTTGCCGTCGGCGTAGTCGATGCCCAGGCCACCGCCGATATCGAGTACCGAAATGTCGTGGCCGAGGCCGCGCAGTTCGGTGGTCAGGTCGGCGAGACAGCGGAAGGCCTGCTCGAACGGCCCAATCTGCGTAAGCTGGGAGCCAATGTGCATATCGATGCCCTGCACCCGGATACCCGGGAGTTCCGCGGCGCGCGCATAGGCCTCGTGCGCGCGGGTCCACGGGATACCAAATTTGTTGCTGGCCTTGCCGGTCGAGATTTTCGCGTGCGTCCGGGCATCGATATCCGGGTTGATGCGGAATGCGATGGCGGCCTGCTTGCCTTCGGCTACGGCGACCTGGCTGAGGAGTTCCAGTTCCGGTTCGGATTCGATATTGAACTGGTAAATATCCTGCTGCAGCGCGAAGCGCATTTCGCCCGCGGTTTTGGCGACACCGGAGTAAACGATTCTTGCGGCGGGGATTCCAGCCAGCAGGGCGCGTCTGAGTTCACCTTCCGAGACCACGTCGGCGCCCGCGCCCATTTCACCCAGCGCCCTGATGATGGCCTGGTTGGAGTTGGCCTTGACGGCAAAACACACGAGCGAATTTTCAGGTTTGAAGTGTTCGGCGTATGCGCGGTAATTTTGCCGCAGCGCTGTTGCCGAATAGCAATAAACCGGTGTTTGCAGTTGCCCGGCGATCTTGTCGACCGGCACATCTTCGGCGTAAAGTCGCCCTTCACGATAGTCTGGAAACACCATGGGTTCGATCTCGTATGTGGTGGAAAAAATAATATATTATTATAGGCCTGTTTCACTGGAATATATAATTACCAGGATCAAAAATCCAATTAACCCCCTGGGTTTCACAGGAAAATAATGTCAGCTGCATGCTTGTCCGTTCTGCCACTCTTTGTTGCTATCGCCATCGCATTGTGGAGACATGGGGCCATTGCTGCTTTTTTAGATATAGCTGTGGGCTGATTTTGGACGCCCCGGTACAGAATCCACAACAATGCCGACCATGAAAGCTTTCATAAAAGCCCATCTCAATAGAATATTTCCAGTCCTCATGACAGCGTACCGGTTCAAGGCTCACGGCGGAAAAGGCACCGGTGCGGGGCTGCTGCTGGTTTTGATTTTTCTATTGGCCGCCTGCAACCAGGAAGCTCCCCGTGTGGAACAACGCCTGATAATCCTGGGTTTCGATGGCATGGATCCGTTCTTGGCCCGGCAATGGATGGACGACGGTTCGCTGCCCAATTTCCGCAAACTCGCTGAAATGGGCGGGTTTCACTCTCTGGCAACCAGCAACCCGCCACAGTCACCGGTGGCCTGGGCGGGCTTCGCCACCGGCACCGGTCCGGGTGAGCACGGCATCTACGATTTCCTGCGCCGCGATATGGAAACCTACCTGCCGGATTTTTCCATTTCCCGCGTTGTTCCGCCACAGAGTTTTTTATCCTTGTTCGGCATGCAGCTTCCGCTGGAAGACGGCGAGATCATCAACCGCCGTGTCGGCACGCCTTTCTGGAGTGCGGTTGAAGAGCAGGGCGGCCGTTCCACGGTGCTGCGCGTGCCCGTGACCTTTCCACCCGACCCGGTCCAGCGCATGATGGCAGGCATGGGCGTGCCCGATCTTCTCGGCACCCAGGGGACCTATACGATCTACTCAACGCGCCCGTCGGCGCCCTCTGACACCAGCGGTTCGCGCTCGGTGTACATGCGCCCCGATCGCGAGGGTCGCATCGTATCCCAGCTCGAAGGTCCCGCCGACCCGTTGAAACCTGACGCGCCAGCCTTGAATGCCAGCCTGTTGCTGGAGCCTGCCGGAGACAAGGTCCGCATCAGGCTGGGCGACGCAGATATCCAACTGGCGCCCGGCGATTGGTCCGACTGGATCACGGTCGATTTTAAATACTTCGGCCCGGCTTCGGTCAAAGGCATCGTCCGCGCCTACCTGCTCAACGCCTATCCACGCGTGCAGCTGTATGTCTCACCCATCAATATCGACCCACGTGAACCCGTCGTGCCGTTGTCTTCGCCGCCGGACTACGCCGCTGACATGGAAGAACGCTTTGGCCTCTACCACACCATCGGCATGCCGGAGGAAACCTGGTCGCTCAACGAAGGCCATTTGACCGATCACGCGTTCCTTGAAGTGGTGCGCGAAACTCTGCAGGAACAGGAAAGCATGTTTTACGATGCAGTGGATCGGCACGACAGCGATCTGGTGGTCTCCGTGTTCGTGCAAACGGACCGGGTTTCGCACATGTTTTATCGGGGCATCGATACGCAGCACCCCTTGCATGAGCAAACCGATGACGAGGCGCGCGAAGCGATCCACTGGATTTACACCGAGGCCGATCGCGTGCTGGGCGAAACCCTGCAACGCATGGGCGCGGAGGACCGACTGATCGTACTCAGTGATCACGGTTTTGCCCCTTTCAGGCGGGCGGTCAATCTCAACCGCTGGTTGGCCGACGAGGGCCTGTTGGTGCTGGACGCCGGCAATTTCGAATCATCCGTCGGTTTCACGGCAGTGGACTGGTCGCGTACCCGCGCCTATGCGCTGGGTTTGAACAGTATTTATATCAACAGGAAGGGGCGCGAAGCACACGGTATCGTCGATGCGGCTGAAGCACAGCAACTCAAACAGCAGATCATGACGGGCCTGCCCCGGCTAAAGGATCCGGAATCCGGCTTGCCGGCCATCCGCGATGTATTCGACGGTTCGCTTCTCTACCCGGATAATGCCAACAGCGATGCACCAGACCTCGTCGTCGGCTACGAACCCGGCTTCCGGGCTTCCTGGCAAACGACACTCGGTGGCGTTCCGGTTTCCCTGCTCGATGACAACGACAAGAAATGGAGCGGGGATCACTGCATCACGCCGCAAGCCGTACCCGGTGTCTTGTTTACTTCTTTCAAAACGGATGTCCCTCTGGATTCAATTCCGGGCATTGCCCGTTACGCGAAAGAAACCTGGAAAAACTCGCCGTGAACAGCGTACAAGTGCCTACCGGTCTGTTTTTTCAGTCGCGGTTTTTTGCCGCCACGCGCGGGCTTTGGCAACGCCTGGCTGACCTGGAGTCCATCGTTGTTCGCGATGAAACAGAGCAACGGGTAGTCGACCGCCCGGTTTATATCGCGAGCCTGCCGCGTTCCGGAACAACCATCCTTACCGAGATGCTGGCGCAACACACCGATCTGACCTGTCACCGCTACAGCGATTTTCCGAATGTCTGGACACCGTACTGGCGCAACTACCTGTTGCAGAAATCCCGCATGCATTCGCCGAAAATGGTGGAGAGGGCGCACAAGGATCGTATCGGGATCAACATCGATAGTCCCGAGGCGGTGGAGGAGGTGTTGTGGATGTCCTTTTTTCCATCCCGGCACGATGCCGCCGTGAACCAGGTCATGGACGGGCAGACGCGCAACGGTAGATTCGACGGGTTTTACACGCAACACATTCTCAAGTTGCTGGCAGTCCGCAATGCCAGTCGCTACCTGGCCAAGGGCAATTACAACCTCGCGCGAATCCGCTACATCCTGGCGCTCAATCCGAATGCAAAATTTCTTATCCCCGTACGTGACCCGGTCACGCACGTGGCATCCCTGGCGCGGCAGCATGCCCTGTTCACCCGGGCCAGCGGTGAGGACACCAGGGTTCCGCTGCAACTGGCCATGTCCGGGCATTTCGAGTTCGGTCCGCGACGTGTGCCGGTCAATTTCGGCAATCATGAGGCCACGCAGGCCATCATCGATTGCTGGCGGCGGGGGCGCGAAGCTGAGGGTTGGGCGCGCTATTGGGCGGAAACCTATCAGCATGTTATCGGCCAACTCGAGGCATTCCCCGAGGTGCGCAAGGCCTGTCTGCTGTTCCGCTACGAGGATTTGTGCGGCCATTCGGCGCGTATGATCGATACCGTCCTGGCGCATTGTGAGCTGCCGCCAGACGGTTTCGAAGCCATCCGTGCTGATTACATCGAGCGACTCTCGCCGCCGGATTACTACCAGGTGGAGTTCAGCCCGGAAGAACTACGGCAGATTGACCGGCATTGCGCTCCGGTCAATGAAAATTTAGCGGAGTTCTGCCAGAATCCCCAAATGATCCCATCGTCCAAGGCTTGATAATATGTTCAAAATACTTGCGCTCATTCTGCTGGTCCTGCCGCTCAGTTCCGCGCTGGCCTACATCGGTCCGGGTGCCGGCATCAGCGTGCTGGGTTCGTTGCTGGGCATCCTCGCCACCATCTTCGTGGCGATCGGCGCGGTGCTTTTCTGGCCGCTGCGGAAACTGATGAAACGCAGAAAGGCCCGGCGCGAGTCCGCGACTGTTCCTGCAGCTGAAGTCACGAGGGACGACGGTTAGGCCAGCCGGTGGGATTGTTCGATCTCCCCGGGCCCCTGTTTGGCGTTATTGACGGCGTACTCGCAATGGCGCTGTCGCCGTTGCTGCGCCTGGTCATTTGGGGCGTCCTTGCGGGCTGGATAACGATGCTGGTCTACCGGTTGTTTTCCAACCAGGAAAAAATTGGTGCGCTAAAGGCATTACAAAAAAGCCAGCAAAAGGCCATTGCCGAATTCGACGGCGAATTTGCACAGCTCTTACCGCTTATCCGCCAAACGCTTGGCCTTGGCTTCAAACAACTGGGCTTCACGCTGGGTCCGGCATTGCTCGCAACCGTACCGGTGTTGTTTGTCGTTATCTGGGTTGCAGGCGAGTTCGGCCATACAAGCCCGGCTGCAGGAAGCGAGCTTGTTTTAAGCGTCGAGCCCGCCAACAGCGATATCCACTGGTCACCGGCATCGTCAGCCAGGGCCGATGAAAGCGGCTGGGTCGTCCGCTGGCCGGCGCAGGGGCAGTCGTTAACCATGAGTGACGGCCACCAGACACTCCTGGTCCTGCCTCTGAAACATGATATTCCGGTCATTCACAAGAAGCGCTGGTGGAACCTGCTGGTGGCTAATCCGCTTGGCTATCTCCCCGAAGAGGGCACGACCGATATCGTGCATATCGGCTTACCCGAGGTCGTTATCATCGCGTCGGGTCCGGCCTGGCTACGTGGCTGGATGTTCAGCTTTTTCCTGGCTTTCATTCTGTCATCGGTTGGTTTCAAATTCCTGCTGCGGCTTGATTAACGACATCCGGGAAGATTTGTCGGGTCATTGAGTGACAAATTATTGCCAATAGCTGACGTATATCAAATTTCAGCAAACGAACTTGTACTAAATTTAAGGTTCCGCGGGGCGAAATCCCGGGAGCGTTTTTCCCGCCTGGTTTTTTGGTTGGTGATCATGAACAGGATACCCACCGACGTCGATATTTCCACGAAAGTCGGCTTTCTGAGCCGGCCCTCGAGTTACGCGGATCACACTGACAGCGTCGAGGTCGTTGAGACCCACGTGTCCTGGGTTTTCCTCACCGATCGTTTTGTCTACAAGATGAAGAAGCCGGTATTGCTCGATATCCTAGACCTGAGAACCCTCGGGCAGCGCCACCGAAATTGCATGGAGGAACTCCGCCTTAACCGGCGCCTTGCGAGAGATGTCTACCTCGACGTCCTGCCATTGACGGTCAATGATCCGGGACAGCTCGAATTGGCAGGCGCGGGCGAGGTGGTGGAGTGGCTGGTCAAAATGCGTCGGTTGCCGCGGGAATGCATGCTCGATTA
>DATCZY010000456.1:0-8691 GCA_036525655.1 Lysobacterales bacterium
GGCAGACAGGAAGAATCAGAAGACGGATTGCAGGCCTTCATCGAAGCACATAGTGAATTCTGGGCGTACCAGATCGCCGAAGTCTATGCATGGCGTAACGAAACGGATCAAGCATTCAGTTGGTTTGAGGCGGCGTTGCAATATCGTGACCCGGGTTTTCGGTATCTATTGAACGATCCAGCGTTGGTTAATCTTTATGACGACCCACGCTGGGAGCCATTTCTGAATAAGGTCGGTCTGCTTGAAGCCTGGCAAGCCATGCCGGGCAAGCTCAAGGGGCCCGCACAATGAGCTTTTTCGCCGAACTCAAACGCCGTAACGTTTTCAAGGTAGCCGTCGCCTATGGCATCGTGGCCTGGCTGTTGCTGCAGGTGTCCGACACGTTGGTGCCGGCTCTGCACCTGCCGGAATGGTTCAATTCCGGTGTGGCCTTTCTGCTGATCATCGGGTTTCCGATCGCCATTATCTTCGCCTGGGCCTTTGAAATGACCCCGGAAGGCTTGAAGAAGGAAAAGGATGTTGACCGCAGCCAGTCCATCGCCAGTCTTACCGGCCAAAAATTGAACAACGCCATTATCGGCGTACTGGTATTGGCCCTGGGCTATTTTGCGATCGACAAGTTCGTCCTCGATCCAGGCCGGGATGCCGCCAGGATCGAGAATGCCGTCAAGGTTTCCCAGCAGCAAACACCCGAAGTCAGCGAATCAATGGAACCCGACAATTCCATCGCCGTCCTGCCTTTTATCAACATGAGTTCCGACCAGGAACAGGAGTACTTCTCCGATGGACTGACCGAGGAACTTCTAAACCTGCTGGCTAAAATCCCCGGACTGCAGGTGGCGGCAAGGACGTCTTCCTTCACCTTCAAGGGGCAGAACCTCGAAATACCCGAAATTGCCGCACGCTTGAAAGTGGCCCACGTGCTGGAAGGGAGCGTGCGCAAGTCCGGTGACCAGGTCCGGATCACGGCACAGTTAATCCGCGCAGACAACGGCTATCACATGTGGTCGGAAACCTATGACCGAAAATTGGAAAACATCTTCGCCGTGCAGGACGAAATCGCCGCTGCCGTAGTTGACGCACTCAAGCTGTCACTGCTGGGCGAAGCACCGGTAGCCACTGAAGCCGACCCCGAAGCTTACGCCCTGTTCCTGCAAGGCCGTTACTGGTACAACTTTGCCGACAAGCAAAGCACTGGCAAAGCGGTGGCTGCCTATAGGCGTGCTATCGAAATCGATCCAAATTACGCACCTGCGTGGGCCGGGCTCTCGCTGGCGATCATCCACCAGGCAGGCCAGGGTTGGATAGACCTCACCGCCGGTGTCAATGAGGCGCGTGAAGCGGCGGAACAAGCGGTAACACTGGATCCAAACCTGGCTTTGGGCTGGGTCAGCCTGGGAAACATCCAGGGTAGTTATGACTGGAATTGGACAAGCTCACTCGAATCCATGCAAAAGGCGCTGAAACTTGAACCCAATGCCAGTTACGTACTCCAGGCCGCTGCGGGTATCTCGTCCACGCTGGGGCGATTGGATCAGGCCATTGCCCTTTTTCGGCAAGCCAGTGCCGCGGATCCTCTAAACCAACGGGTACTGGATTCTTTTTCCGGCGCGCTCGAGGCGGCTGGCCAATTGCAGGAAGCCGAGCAAGTCGAACGCCATTTGCATAGTCTCAACCCCGATTATTTCGCTATTCATGCAACGATTGGCTGGATGCTTTTACGCCAGGGTAATGCAGAGCAGGCCCTTGCCGAATTGGAGAGTGAAACCGAAGAATTCTGGGGAGGGCTGATAAGACAGCTAGCCCTGTATTCCCTGGGAAGATACGCCGAAGCCGATGCCGCACTTACCTCGTTTATAGAAAACTATAACCAATTCGGGGCCTACCAGATCGCGGAAACTTATAGCTGGCGCAATGAAACTGACAAAGCATTCGAGTGGCTGGAAATCGCCTATCAGCAACATGATCCGGGCATGGGCTCCCTGCTCAAGGACCATACCCTGCGTAACCTGCACGACGATCCCCGCTGGGAGTTGTTACTTGAAAAAATAGGCTTGCTCGACGCCTGGAATGAGATGCCGGCGAAGTACAAGGTTATGTCGCAATGAGTGTTTTCACCGAACTCAAGCGCCGCAACGTCTTCAAGGTCGCTGCCGCCTACATCATTGTCGGCTGGCTGATCATGCAGGCCGGCGACACGCTGGCGCCCGCATTGCGCCTGCCCGACTGGGTCAACAGCCTGCTGGCGTTCTTCCTGCTGCTGGGTTTTCCGCTGGCGATGTTTTTTGCCTGGGCATTTGAGCTGACCCCGGAAGGCCTCAGGAAGGAAAAGGATGTCGACCGGACACAATCACTCACCCACGTCACCGGGCAGAAACTGAACTACACGATCATTGCCCTGTTGGTCGCGGCACTGGGTTACTTTGCTTATGACAAGTACCTGTATCAGCCCCGGAATACGGCCGCGACTGAGGTTGCACTGGAAGAAACCGCTGGTGACCAGGGAAAACCCGTACATTCGATCGCGGTGCTGCCTTTTGTAGACATGAGCGCCCATGGCGACAATGAATATTTTTCCGATGGACTGACCGAGGAGTTGCTCAATATCCTGGCCAACATCAATGAATTGAACGTCGCCGGACGGACCTCTTCATTTGCCTTCAAGGGCAAGGATGAAGACCTGCGCAGCATCGGTGAAAAACTGAACGTGGTTTCGATCCTCGAAGGCAGCGTACGCAAGGATGACCAGCGCAATCGTGTACGCATTACCGCGCAGTTGATCAATGTCGAGGACGGTTACCACCTGTGGTCGGAAACCTACGACCGCAACCTCGACGATATCTTCGCCATCCAGGACGGGATCGCGCACAAGGTTGCCCAGGCCTTGCGCATTGAACTGCTGGGTGAGGACGAAGCCCGCCTGGGGCAGATGGCAAGCACGGAGATCGATGCCTATGACCTGTATCTCAAGGCGCTGCAGGGTGTCAATGAAGGCGGCTACGTCTCGCTGGACCGGGCGGTTTCAGGTTTTCAACAGGTATTGGCGCTGGACCCGTCTTACCTACCCGCCAGGATCGGACTCGTCAATGCATGGACCCAGATGGCCGCAACGGGCGCCATAACCGGGCAACAGGCAATTCAGAGGGGGATGCCCATGCTTGAACAGGTGCTCGCGGAACAACCGGACAACAGCGCGGCACATATCCAGATGGCGGTCTTGAAAGTATTCGAAGGCGACAACGAGACCGCTGAAAAAGAGTTCATTACCGCACTGGAGCTCGACCCGCGCAACGCGCTGGGTCTGAATGACTATGGCAGGTTCCTGTTCGATAACGGCCGTATCGAACACGGCCTGGAACTGATCAACCAGGCCCTTGAAATGGAGCCTTATGCAGAGCGTGTCCTGTGGGATCAATGTCAGACCAATGCATATTTGCAGCGGCTTGAAATATCCCTGGCTGCTTGTACGCGTATCCAGGAAATCGCACCTGAGAGCCCCATTGGTTATTACGGTTGGGCACTGGCGCATCTGCACAGCGGGGATATCGCGCGCACAGTTGAAGGATTTGCCAAGGCCATTGAGCGCGATCCGGGCGATTATGAAATGTTCGCGGGTATGACCCGGTTCTGGATCTGGTTGGGAGATGCAGATCGGGCGGAACAATGGCAGACAAGATCCGAATCAATTGGCGCAGGACAGCCAATGCCGATATGGGGGCGGCTGGTGCTTTTAAAGTACCAGGAACAACACGACCTGGCGCGTGAACTCGCTCAAAAAGCCCTGGCACAAAACGCAGACGACCGGCATGGCTCACAATTTACGTTTCGACAAACGCTGGCCTTCGAATTGGTGCGCGACGGTGATTACCAGGCAGCGCTCGCCCTGTTCCGGGAAAGTTTTCCCTGGGCTTTCGAAACACAACTGGTTTTACCCGGCAGCCCGGAAAGTCTAACAGGGGACATGATTCAAATCGCCGCCCTGCTTAAATTGGCAGACCCGACCTCTGAGCGTCCGGAACAACTGCTGACTGTCGTGGAAAGTTTTTCTGACAAACTGCCACCGGAATGGGGCGTATGGGCCAGTGACCTCAATCGCGCCGCAATCGCAACCATACGGGGCGATTCTGACACTGCAATACAATGGTTGAACAGCGCCTGGGACAAGCGCTGGCGGACCAGCTGGCGGAGCATTCTTCTGGACAACGTAGTTTTCAGCCAATTGAAAAACGAACCCGGTTACAAGGACCTGGTGGCCCGCTTTGAAGCGGACATGGACCGGCAACGGCAACTCGCCTACGAATTGCTGGAGATCGGAAAATGATGGAACCTATGGCCAAGCCATCCGAATCCCTGCGGAGCGCACCGTGAGCTTTTTTTCAGAACTCAAGCGCCGCAACGTCTTCAAGGTCGCTGCCGCTTACCTCATCGTCGCCTGGCTGTTGCTACAGATTTCCGATACGCTGGTGCCGGCCCTGCACCTGCCCGAATGGTTTAACTCCGGTGTGGCTTTTCTGCTGATCATCGGCTTTCCGATCGCCATCATCTTCGCCTGGGCCTTCGAGATGACGCCGGAAGGCTTGAAGAAGGAAAAAGATATCGACCGCAGCCAGTCGGTCACGGCCCACACGGGCAAAAGGCTCAATACCACGATCCTGTTGCTGATGGCCATGGCCATCGCCTACCTGCTGTTTGACAAGTTCTCCGGAACCAGGCCCGACTCCAGTTCCACCCCGGCGACGGAAGTGGCGCACAGCGTCGTGCAACAGAACCCGGAACCAGCCCCCGTTGCAGTCGCGACAGATACCCGGCAATCCATCGCCGTGCTGCCCTTTGCCAACCGCAGCAACGTCGAGGACGACCTGTTCTTCACCGACGGCATCCACGACGACCTGCTCACGCAACTGGCAAAGATCGACGGCCTGAAAGTGATCTCGCGCACCTCGGTGATGGAATACCGCGGCACCACCAAGAAAATCCCGCAGATTGCAGCCGAGCTGGGCGTGGCCACCATCCTCGAAGGCGGCATCCAGCGAGCCGGCAACCGGGTGCGCATCAACGCCCAGCTGATCGACGTCGCACACGACGAGCACCTGTGGGCCGAAACCTACGATCGCGAGATGACCATCGAGAACCTGTTCGATATCCAGTCCGACATCACCCGCGCCATCGTGGCAGCGGTGAAACTGGAGCTGTCCGATGAACAGGTGCAAGCGCTTGCAGATGCGCCCACGGCCAACCTGGAAGCCTACGAGGCCTACCTGCGGGCGCGCGCAGCCATCAACCGGGCCGACTACGTAGCAGACAAATTCTTCGACGCCCTGCCCTGGGCGGAACAAGCCGTGGAACTGGACCCCGGTTTCACCGAAGGCTGGGCGATCCTGACCGAGGTCCACGGCCAGCTTTACTGGATCGGGGCAGACCCGACCGAGGAACGCAAGGCCAGGGCGGCGGATGCGCTGGCCAAAACGCTGCAAACCGGGCCAGGCACCGCACCCGCGCATGCGGCCCAGGCGCTGTGGCATTACCGCTTCGACCGTGATTTCGCCGCCGCGCTCAATGAATACGTAAATGCCCTCGCCCTGCGTCCGGGAGATACCGCGTGGATGGTGTACAAGGCGCTCAGTCAGCGCCGACTGGGCGACTGGGACGGCGCCATCGTCACCTTCGAGCAAATTCTTGCCATCGACCCGGTCAACGTCTGGGCGATGGCGCAGATGGCGAGCACCTATTCCTTCATGCAGGATTGGGCGACCCTGAGCCGGCGCCTGGACGACTGGGTCCTGCGCTTCCCTGATTCCGACGACCTTCGATCGGAGCGATTCTGGACCTACATGAACCTGGGGCAGATGGACCAGGCCCTGAACATGGTGCGGTCGTCGCTCGACGGCGAAGGACCCCTTTCCATGGATGCCATTACGGTGTTGATCTGGAATAGGGATTTTCCTCGCGTGATCGAGTTGCTGGAAAGCCGTCAGGTTCAAACCGCCGCCAATATGGGTGACATTGTCCGCGCCAGGACGCTGGGTTTCACATATGCCCGCCTCGGCCAGGCAGAGACATCGCGTAGCTATTACCGGCAAGCCGTGGAACTCATTGCGACCCGCAAGTCCTCCAGCACGCGTAATGAAGCATTACGCCTGAGAGTTCTCGCGGAAACGTACGCGGAGATGGGTGAGATGGAACAGGCCAGGGCGGCCATTGAGCAGGCCGTTGCCTACAGCCCGTTGGCACAGGACTACATGGACGGCAGCATCGTAGAAAAAGGTCTCATTTACGTCACGGCCATTACCGGTGACCGGGACGAGGCCCTCCGTCTCATCGAGTCGAAGCTCGACGGCCCGGGCGGCTTCAGCCGCGGTGAACTGCGCCTCGATCCGCGCTGGGACTTCTTCCGCGACGATGAACGCTTCAACACACTGATCGAATCCGGGGGCGTGAAATGAGCTTCTTTACCGAACTCAAGCGCCGCAACGTGTTCCGCGTCGGTATCGCCTACCTGATCGGTTCGTGGTTGCTGGCGCAGATCGCCGAGTTGCTGCTCGATACCTTCAATGCGCCCGAATGGACCATGCAATTCATCGTCGTGGTGCTGCTGATCGGTTTCCCCATCGCCCTGTTTTTCGCGTGGGCATTCGAGCTGACACCCGATGGCGTCAAGCGCGAGTCTGAAGTGGATCGCTCGCAATCCATCCGGCGCGAAACAGGCGAAAAACTGAACCGCGGCATCATCGGCATCCTGGTGATTGCGCTGGCGTACTTTGTCTGGGAGTCAAGATTTGAGAAAGACCTTGCGCCGACCGAACCAAACCAGGCCAGCGTTACGTCAACTGAAATTCAGACGCCTCAACCGGCAGGCGTTAAAAACAAGTCGGTCGCAGTGCTTCCCTTCGTCAACATGTCCTCCGACCCCGAACAGGAATACTTTTCCGACGGCATCACCGAGGAAATTATCAATGCGCTGGTGAAAATCCCGGGCCTGGCGGTTCCAGCCCGGACCTCGGTATTCGGCTTCAAAGGCCATCAGGGCGACGTGCGTAAAATCGGTGAGCAACTTGGCGTGGCGCACGTTCTGGAAGGCAGTATCCGTTCGCAGGGCGACCAGGTGCGTATCACCGCGCAGCTGATCAAGGTCGATGACGGTTTCCACCTGTGGTCGGAAACCTTCGACCGCAAGCTCGACAACATCTTTGTCGTCCAGGAAGAAATCGCGCAAGCGATCGCCACGGTCCTGACCGGCGAACTGGGACTGGGTGTCGTGACCGTGCCCAACAAGACCCGCAACATGGAAGCGTACGACAGCTATCTGCAGGGCCGCGCACTGTTACATAAACGTGGCAACCTCGATGAGACCGTGGCGCTGTTCAAAAGATCCACCGAACTCGACCCGCAGTTTGCCCCCGCATGGGCCGCGATGGCGCTGACATATTCGGTCATGGACCAGACGCCTGAGCTACTGGAAAAAGCCATCAGCACGGCAAAACATGCCCTTTCGCTGGACCCGAAAAATGTCGATGCACTGGATGCCCTGGCAAGCGCCCTACGCGAAAGCTGGCGATGGGCCGAAGCGGAGCCCTATTTCGAACAGGCCATGGCCATCGACCCGCAGTCTTCCGAGTTACTGGAAGATTACGCCGAGTTCCTCAACATGGTCGGCCGTTTTGACGAGGCTCTGTCGACGGCACAGGAGGGTTACGCGATCGACCCGCTACTCGGCCCACTGTCCGATGTCTACGTGATGTCGCTGATGGCCAATGGCAAATATGACAGGGCAATCGAAGTCATCGAGCAATGGAACAGGGCAACGGAGCAGACGGGAACCCTGGTTTGGTGGCATGAACCTTTTTGGAAGATGCTGCCCTTGATAGCGAAAGGTGATAACACCGGCGCCATTGCAATGGCCAACCAACTGGGCCCCGAACAAATGGCGGAACCAATCAGGACTGCGATCGTGACTCTGCTGGAAAATCCCGCGAATGAGCAGGCGCGGGACGTCCTCAGAAGCGCTATCAGGGGCAAAAAAACGTATTACAATTCGGATGCATATATGGCCAGCCTGGTCCTGCTCCATTCAGGTGATATCGATTTCATCATCGACCACGTGATCGCTGATGCGCAAAAATCCGGCTTTGGCAACATCGAAGATACCTGGTCACCCATCTACGCGCAGTTCAGGCAACACCCGCGGTTCGCGGAATACCTGGAACTGACAAAACTGCCCGAGTATTGGGACCAGGCCGGCTGGCCCGACATCTGCCAGCGCAAAGACGACGGAAGGATCGAATGCCGATGAGCTTTTTTGCCGAACTTAAGCGCAGAAACGTCTTCAAGGTCGGCGTCGCCTATGCCGTTGCCGCCTGGATTCTCTTGCAAATGATCGATGTCGTTGGCGGCATTCTCGCGCTGCCGGTCTGGGTGCCCCAATTCATGCTCCTGCTGCTGGCTGTGGGCCTGGTTCCCGCGCTGATTTTTGCCTGGGCGTTTGAAATGACACCCGAAGGCGTCAAGCGCGAGAAAGACGTGGACCATAGCCAGTCGCGTGTACCTCATACCGGCAAAAAACTGAATAGCACCATCCTGTTCTTAATGGCTTTGGCAATTGCTTACCTGTTATTCGACAAGTTCTCCGGTTTTGCACGGCCCGGGTCAGACCCCTTTTCTCCGCAAACTGCCGGGAACACCACGGAGGTCAGT
>DATCZY010000457.1:0-3084 GCA_036525655.1 Lysobacterales bacterium
AGCCTGATGCTACCTTTGGATTTTTGCATATGGGGAAGCCGCTTATTTCTTCGTGACGCGGACTAAACGGGTTAGCGCTGCGAGCGTTCCTGTCTGTCCGCTTCGTACTCCAGCCTTAGCTGGTCCAGAATAAGCTGGGTGATATCCAGCGACGGATCAGCGTAGACAACCGGGCTGGATAGTATTAGGTCATAACCGGCGTCGCGCGCAATCGCTTGCACGGCCTGGTTGATCTGGTCTTCCAGTTTTTGGACTTCCTCGGTGCGGCGGAAGGACAGTTCGTCACGCAGATCTTCTTTTTGCCGGTTGACGTTACGCCGCATTTCACGCAACTCGCGGTCCAGGCGTATCCTGGCGTCTTCTGACAGATCACCCAATGCCAGACGGTCCTCCATGGCTTGTGCCTGGCGTTCCTGAAATTCAATGGTTTCATTACGGGGGCGGAATTCGAGATCCAGCTTTTCCCGGCCCGCCAGTACCTGCGGGGCGTTATCAAGAACCTGCTTCATATCCACATAACCGATGCGTAATTGCTGTGCGGTTGCCGGTCCGGCAACGAACACAAAAAGCGTCAGCAATAAGGGATAAAACCGTTTCATAACTTCGAATTGTACCCTTTTTGTGCGTATGTATTAAGTTTTAAGCGTTAGCGTGGCCTAAAAGGTGGTTCCAAACGAAAATTGCAGGCTTTCTGTACGATCACCTTCGAACTCCTTGATCGGGAATGCATAGTTCATAATGATCGGTCCGATGGGCGCCTGCCAGGTTACCGAGATACCCGCCGAAGCCCTGAACAGGCTGGCATCAAAGGTGCTCCAGTTTTCATAGACGTTACCGACGTCAAAGAATAACGCGATGCGCGAACCGCCACCCTTGGTAAAAGGTGTTGGAATTGCCAGCTCGAATCCGCCGGCGACTTTAACATCACCACCTACTGCGCGGCATGACTGGCTGCCGTCCTTGGGACCCAGTGTGTTGTCTTCAAAACCCCGTATGTCACGGACACCACCACCGTAAAAGTGCTCAAAGAACGGTAAGCCGGTGTCCAATGTCATCACTTCTTCCACCAGGCATTTGGGCTCAATTATCCTGTTTCCTTCGTCATCGATATTATCCGGACCATCGTAATCAAAAGTAGGCACAGGTGTGGCCTGTGAAGTACGGTCGTAGTTGTCATAGGAGTCGCCATAGCCCACATCGCCATGCACCGAGAACACAAGGTCGGCCCAGATAGGCCAGTATTTTGCGGCGCGATAGTAAAGTTTGTAGAACTGGCGGGAACTGCCGGGTAACGAAGTCTCCAGGCTTAAGCGCTGAGAGGACCCACGTGTCGGGTTGAGGAAATGATTACGCGTATCCCTTGTCCACGAGGTTGTGAAATCCCAGGTGAAGAAGTCGCGTTCCTTGGCGCTAAGCTCGCCATCGCCGTTGTGATCGAGTGATTTTGACAGCGGATCACCCGGTCGTGGGATCAGGTATTGTTCCGGGCAGATGCCATTGTTATTCAAATCCTGGCATTCGATGCTGCCGGGATCGTCCGGATCATCCGGGTTGCCCGGAACAAAGATTTCCCGTTCGAAAACATATGAGCCGATATTCAGATCGGTTGTTCTGAGTCCCGTTCCTGCACGGATATAGTCGACTTCGGTCAGGGGTAAACCAAAGCTCACGCCGGCCGCAGCCTCGGTACTGGTAAAGGTCGAGATATTGGCACCCGCCTGGTCGTATTCCTGGTAACGCAAATAGAAACCGCGGCTGACACCGTCCTCGGTGGCATAGGGGTTGTCATAGCTGACATTGAAGCTGCTGATAATGCTCGAGCGTGACAGGGACAAACCGACGCGCTTGCCACTACCCAGGAAGTTGTCCTGCTGAATGCTCAACGATGCAATCAAACCCTGCACCTGCGAATAGCCCAGGCCGACTGAGAAACTGCCCGCGGCGCGTTCCTCAACGGTCACAATCACGTCGATCTGGTCGTCCGTACCCGGCACGGCGGGTGTCTCAATATTGACCGATTCGAAATAGGTCAGACGTTGCAGGCGAATCTTGGAACGGTCGATGGCCGCCTGTGAGAACCAGCCGCCTTCGAACTGGCGCATTTCCCGTCGCAGTACTTCATCCTTGGTGCCACTGTTGCCGACAAAGGTAATTTGCCTGACATAGACGCGCTTGCCCGGGTCGACGAAGTAATTGATCGTGACCAGGCGGTTTTCGCGGTCGATCTGCGGGATCGGGTTTACATTGGCGAACGCGTAGCCGATATTTGAGAGCAGCGCGGTAATGTTTTCGACACTCTGTTCCATTTTCTTGCGTGAAAATATGTCGTTATCCTGGGTCATGATCAGACGTCTCAGGGTCGCTTCTTCGATGACCAGATCACCGGTTACCTGAATTTTTTCCACCGTGTACTGCTCACCTTCGATGATGTTAGCAGTAATGTAGATATCCGATTTGTCGGGGCTGATCGAAACCTGCGTGGATTCGACGTTCGCATCAATGTAGCCGCGGTCCTGGTAATAAGAGCGGATTTTCTCAAGGTCGCCTGACAGTTTTTCACGGGAATACTGGTCATCCTTGGACCAGAACTTCCAGAACGGAGGAATATTGGATTCGAATTCGCTCCTGACTTCCTTGTCGCTGAACAAGGTATTGCCAACGATATTGATATGCTTGATTTCGGCGGTGTCGCCTTCATTCACGGTGATAGAGATACGCACCCGGTTGCGGTCCAGTTCAACGACACGGCTGTCCACGGTGACCGCGTAACGGCCCTGGCTGAAATATTGCCTGACCAGTTCCTGCTTGATGCGGTCCAGTGACTGCGGCTGGTACACCTCGCCCTGCGAAAGACCGATATCCGCGAGCACGGGATACAAGTCCTCATCCTTGATAGCCTTGTTACCCGATAGCACTACCGCTGCAATGGCCGGCCGTTCCTGCACCCTGATGACCAGGATGTCACCCTCGCGCTCGAGGTCGATAGAGCTGAAAAAACCTGTTCTGAACAGGGAACGGATTGCCTGGCGGGCCTTGGCCGCGGTTAACAGTTCGTTCGCGTCGATTGGCAGATAATTGAAAACC
>DATCZY010000458.1:0-2456 GCA_036525655.1 Lysobacterales bacterium
CCAACTATGGTGACATTACCGTTGAACTCGATGATGAAACAGCTCCCGTAACGGTGGCCAATTTTTTGACCTACGCCGACACCCTGCACTATACCGATACCATCTTCCACCGGGTGATCAAGGACTTCATGATCCAGGGGGGTAATTTCTCCGCCGAGATGGTGCCGAAAAAGACCCGGCAGCCGATCAAGAACGAAGCCACCAATGGTCTGCGCAACCTGCGCGGTACGATTGCGATGGCCCGGACCGGGGTTGTGGACAGTGCCACCAGTCAATTCTTCATCAATCTCAAGGACAATGACTTTCTCGACCATAAGAACACCACAGCCAAAGGATTCGGTTATGCGGTCTTCGGCAAGGTCGTCAAGGGCATGGACGTGGTCGACAAGATCGGCGTCAGTCCGACCCACACATTCAAACGTTTCCGTGATGTACCGGTTGAGACCGTTGTTATCCGCAACATAAAGCGCGTGAATCAGGAATAGCGCACCTCTTTAACCTTCAGGTAGCGAGGCTGCTATGAGCACCGCTCGCATCATGACCTACAACATTCAGCACTGCCGTGGCAGCGACGGGCAGGCGAGCCCGGACCGGATTCTGAATGTGATCGCTGACTCTGCTCCCGATATCGTCGTGTTGCAGGAGTTGGGCGATGTGCACCATGTCGATATTCTCCCCTACCTGGCGGAGCGCAGCGGCCTGGAGGCTTTTCGAAGCGCCGGCGGCGGGTCACTGGCGTATCTTTCCTACTTTCCCCTCAAGGGCGTGCAGAATTTCGATTTGGGTTATGGTGGTCAATGCTTGCGGGCCGACCTGGAACTTGGCGGCAAGCGCCTGCACATGCTCAATGTCAGCCTCGACAGCTTCCCCCGTTTTCGCAGCCATCAGGTGGCCAAGCTGCTCGGTCCGGAACTGCTCGGCAACCCATCGCTGGTTTGTCCGGCTCTGATCCTCGGTGATTTTGCCGATTATTTCTGGGGGGCCGGCAACCTGGAACTGGCTTCAATCCTGCGCCGTACACGCCGCCCCCTCTGGCGGGGGACTTATCCGGCCCGTTTCCCGGTGTTTGGCCGCGACCGGGCCTATCTGCGCGGCGGTGTCCGTGTCCTCGATGCATCTATCAACCGCAGCTTTCTGGCCCGCCAGGCCTCCAGCCACCTGCCCTTGACCTTGACCGTGCAGATTACCGATACGCGTCGCACGGTCAGATTACAGCAATTGGCCGGTGGTCGAATGGAGACGGCACCAGGTTGATTGTCCCATTGTGGAAAACTCTGTGGACAAGGTTGATAACTCAAGAAAAACAATTTAATTTCCCTGTAAAACGATGAGTAAAAAGAGCGTTACCCAGGCCCACGCCATCGCTACCCTCGACCGGCTCGAAGCAAGCTACCCCGAAGCCCATTGTGCATTGGCTTACTCCAGCCCCTGGCAACTTCTGGTTGCGACGATTCTGTCGGCACAATGTACAGATGTGCGCGTCAACCAGGTCACACCAAACCTTTTTCGGCGTTTTCCCCAGCCGGCGGATATGGCCGCAGCGGATCTTGCCGAAGTCGAAGATCTGATTCGTTCAACCGGGTTTTTTCGCAACAAGGCAAAGAACCTGGTTGGCTGTGCCAGCGCACTGGTCAACAGCCATGACGGTATAGTTCCTCAGGATATGGCTTCGCTGGTGGCGTTGCCCGGAGTAGGTCGCAAGACGGCCAACGTGATTCTCGGCAATGCTTTTGCGATCCCCGGGATGGTGGTCGATACCCATGTTGGCAGAATCTCCAGGCGGCTCGGCTGGACACGCAGCAAGGATGCCGTAAGGATAGAAAAAGACATGTGTAAGCTTTTACCTGCCGAGCGCTGGACCCAGGCGGCGCACGTCCTGATCTTTCATGGGCGGCAATGCTGCCGGGCGCAGTCAGCCTGGTGTTCGCAATGCCCGGTGGTTGATCGCTGCCCGCAGGTGGGGGTTGGGAAAAAGAAGTAAACTGAAGGCAAGGCGCAAAGGCGGATACCATTTAATTTCGTTGTCCAGTTCAGGACACATCTGCTTATCCAGGCTCAGACCTGCCGCGAACCTGCTTACCGGGGCGTGTTTTCTTCTCGACAAGTTTTACAACGAAAGCCATATACAAATGGGCATGTTTTGGAGGGCTTTTCTAAATTTAAATGAATGTTTTTTCGCGAGAGGATAACTTTTCTCCCCGGTGTGGCCCTTACAGGATGCGTAGGCCGTGTGGCGTATCAATTTGAGCCCGCAGGCTGGGGGTGCTCCCATGTGGCAGCCTTGTGACAGTGACGGGGCCGTTCACACCAATTGAAGCGATGATAGCTTGCAGGCGTGCTGGTTGCGGATGGCCGAGTTCAAGAGCAAGCAGTGTGCAGCCCCGGTCCTCGAGGGTAGTCGCCGGGTGGTCGCCGCCCGCCCATTCGATCAGATATGGGGCTGTGCCACCGAGTGG
>DATCZY010000459.1:0-2093 GCA_036525655.1 Lysobacterales bacterium
AATGGAAGCGGAACTGCTGGCCGACAAGTAGCCCGGCTCAGTCAGGCTACAGCGCAGGCGAGTCGAACTGGATCGGCTCGTGTTGTTTGCCTGAATCGGCCTCCCTGGTTTCGGTCATCCACACCAGCACATCGTAGTATGTGCGGATATTCTCGACGTAGCGCACCGGCTCCCAGCCGCGCGCATATCCATATCGTGTCTGGGTGAACCATTTTTTCTTGCTCAGCAGCGGCAGGTTCTTTTTAACATCAACCCAGCGATCCGCGTTCCCCTTGTTTTTCTGGGTCAGCATGCGTGCGTCTTCCAGGTGACCGAGGCCGACATTGTAGGCAGCAAGCGCCATCCACGTCCGGTCCGGCTCTTTGATGCGTTCCGGAATTCGTTTGATCATTTTTGCCAGATAATCTGCGCCACCCATGATGCTTTGTTCAGGATCACGACGGTCAGCAATATCGACATCCTTGGCGGCTGCATGTGTCAGCATCATCAGTCCACGTACGCCCGTCGGAGAGACTGCATCGGGATCCCAGTGCGATTCCTGGTAGCCGATGGCCGCCAGCAGCCGCCAGTCCATTTCGATGTTGTTTGCGGCCGTCATGAACAGCGGCTGGTATTGGGGCAGGCGCTGGTCGATATGTGCAAGGTAGCTGCGGGTGCCGACATAATCGAATTTCCTGATATGACCGTAGTAACGTTCTATCAGTTGTTCCAGTGTGCCGTCAGCCTTGATGCGATTGAAAAAGGTTGTTGCTGCAAGAAACAGGCTGTCATCGTCCGACTTCGGGAACGCCCAGGCCAGTTCTTCGGGATCGCTGACATCGAAGGCCGGTCGCAACTCCGGGTAGTAGCGCCGGTTGACGGACAACTCGTTGGAATCGGCCACGGTATAGTCGATCAGTTGCTGCCAGACGAGTTCCAGCAGTTCCTCGCTGGCCTGTTCCTCGTCCGCGACCCAGGTCAGGTCCGGGTATGACTCGCGCAATGATTCGAGGTGTTCCTCGTGGCTGCTGCCGGCGACGACTTCAAGCAGGCCGTTGAGTTCGCCGGGGTCGTCCGGCCTGCGGGTGCCGCTGCGGTAAACGAGTTGCGGTGTGATCGTGTGGTACACGGGGCCAAAGCGAACCTTCTCCTTGCGCTTCTCGGTGATGGTCAGGCCGGCCGCGGCCACGTGTACGTCACCCAGTGCCGTGAGGGGAAGGATGTCATTAAAGTTCGGAGGGATTACAATGCGCAGCTCGACCTTGAGATAGTCGGCGAAATGTTTTGCCAGCTCATACTCGAAGCCGGTCGGGCCATCCGGTCCCTCGTAGAAAGTGGTTGAGCTGTTACGGGTGATGACAATCAGTTCGTTGTCTGCCTGGACCCGTTCCAGTGCGGTCGACGGGTTGTCACAGGCGGGCAGTCCGGCTGTTAACAGGATGAGCTGTACGGCACGCCACATGGCGGACCGGGTCAGGCATACGATAGAATGCTGTGCTCTATTCATGACTGGAAATGCGACAATAGTCGCGCCAATTTAATCTGCCGGGTGGTGGCAAGTCCCGCTATTATATACCTGATTGTATTTGTGGTAATTATAACCCAGGCGTTGGTAAAAAACTCAACATAAATAGTTATATGCACGAATCTGGAGAGGTACCGAAGTGGTCATAACGGCACCGACTCGAAATCGGTTGGGGGCGTTAGCCCCACGTGGGTTCGAACCCCACCCTCTCCGCCATATTCAGATGTTTAGTAATTCACCTCCTTTGCTGTCGTTTCAGATTGAGCTGCGCAGCGTAGAGAATTTGTAATATTCCCGGCTTCAGTTCTCAGGTGATCGCCGGCCAGATGGGCGTAACGCAAAACCATCCGGTACGAATTCCACCAGGAGAGGTGGAATGTGCTGGCCTGTTTGAAACAATTTAGCCGTTCATTAGGAGTCAGGCGGGTTCATGATATACCTTTCAAGGAATTCTGAACCTTCTCCTTTCCCGCTCCGTCAAGAACGCATTAGTAATCAACTGGCTTTGAGTAACAAGCCCCCAGCCAAAACGCCTGAACTGGCGATTCCACGGTTCTTTACCAACAGTCGATGCCGCATCGTGTTAGGA
>DATCZY010000460.1:0-3816 GCA_036525655.1 Lysobacterales bacterium
TGAAAAACAGACGCCCGATCAGTTGGCCAGGTACCTGAAAGTGTTCGCTGGTATGGTCTGCGCCGTCGGCTTTGTGGCCGCAAATGCAGATTCAATCACAGCATTTTAACTGATCGGCGTTATATTCCATATGCCCATGGACAGGTTTAGCCCCACGATTGGAATTGATTGTGGCATTATGGCTTGAAATGAATTCTCTACAAGGTAATATAGCCGTATAAACCGGTTTCATTTAACTTTAAATATAAGCACTTAAATAATAAACCTTATAAGGTAGATAACATTGCCGCAAGCCCGTAAGAAAGCCAGTCAAGTCGTACGTACCCCGTCCCGACTGACACATCACTTGAAAGAAAGCGCATTTTTGTTTTCCATACTGGTGGCCGTTTACCTGGTCGCCTGCCTGTTTACCTACAGCCCGACGGACCCGGGTCCATTCAGCACCACCAATTCTGACCACGTCCAGAACGCCGGTCGAATCCTTGGCGCCTGGATTGCGGATGCCTTCCTCGGACTGACCGGTTATGTCGCCTACCTGTTGCCTGTGATCACGGTTTTTGCCGGTTGGCGTGTGTGGAGTAAGAAATCCCAGGAATCCGTCACCGGTGTCATCGAGGCGGTTGCGGTAATCACCGGCCTGGCCCTGTTTTTGCTTTCTTCAACCGGCCTCAGTGACATGCACCTGCTACCACCAGCGGGCAGCATGCCAGCCAATGGAGGCGGGGTCATAGGGGCGGTCGTTGCATCACCCCTTCTGCAGTGGACCGGCATGCTGGGTGCAACTTTGTTCCTGTTTTCGATGATGCTGGTGGGGGTCACGCTGTTTACCGGTTTGTCCTGGTTCCTGGTCATGGACGTCACCGGAAAGATCACGCTGAATATCGTTGATTGGCTGCTGACCAGCATTTCAAACTTGCGCGACTGGTTTGCGGGGCGTCGGGCAAAGGCCAAGCGCGATGAGGTTCGCAAGACCGATTCCATTCGGCAAAAAGGTAAAACCGCACCCAAGATTGAACCGCAGATCAACATGCCGGCTGAACAGGTCAGCCATCGCGTCGCGCGAGAGAAACAGCGGCCTTTGTTCACCAATATTCCGTCGGATTTATTGCCGCCGCTGGACTTGCTGGATGAACCGCACGACCAGTTACCCGGATATAGTGAGCCGGCACTGAAAGCACTTTCCAAACAGGTGGAGCTAAAGCTCGCGGACTTCGGTGTCCAGGTAGACGTCGTGGCCGTACACCCGGGCCCGGTGATCACCCGCTTTGAACTGGAGCCCGCAGCCGGCGTTAAATCGGCGCAGATCATGGCCCTGGCCAAGGATCTTGCGCGCGGGCTCAGTATTGTTTCGGTGCGCGTTGTGGAGGTGATTCCCGGCAAGTCGACCATCGGCCTGGAGATACCCAATACCAACCGCCAAATCGTCTTCCTGTCGGAAATCCTGCGTTCCGAGGCCTATGAAAAATCTCCGCATCCTTTGACACTGTCACTGGGCAAAAGTATTTCGGGCAGGCCCGTGGTCGCGAACCTGGCAAAGATGCCACATTTGCTGGTCGCCGGCACCACGGGTTCGGGCAAGTCCGTGGCGCTCAATGCCATGATATTGAGCCTGCTGTATAAGTCGGGGCCGGAAGAAGTCCGCCTGGTCATGATCGATCCAAAAATGTTGGAATTGTCTGTCTACGCCGACATTCCACACCTGCTGGCGCCTGTTGTTACCGATATGAAAGAGGCCGCAAATGCCCTTCGCTGGTGCGTGGCTGAAATGGAAAGGCGTTATCGCCTGATGTCGGCGGAAGGCGTGCGCAACCTGGCGGGTTTCAATAAAAAGGTACGGGACGCGATCGAGGCCGGAGCGCCGCTGAAAGATCCGCTTTTCAAGCCCGACGAATTCAATCCGGATGAAGAGGCGCCGGACCTGGAACACCTGCCCTATATCGTTGTCATTATCGATGAGCTTGCCGATATGATGATGATCCTCGGCAAGAAGATCGATGAACTGATCGCCCGCCTGGCGCAGAAGGCGAGGGCCTCGGGTATTCACCTGATCCTGGCGACACAAAGACCGTCAGTGGATGTTATCACCGGTCTGATCAAGGCTAATATACCGACGCGAATTGCTTTCCAGGTCTCTTCCCGCGTCGATTCACGCACCATCCTCGACCAGATGGGCGCCGAGCAGCTGCTGGGTCACGGCGACATGTTGTATATGCCGCCCGGCACTGCCATACCGGAACGTGTGCATGGCGCTTTCGTTGACGACCATGAAGTGCATGCGGTTGTGAATTACCTCAAATCACTGGGCGAGCCAAACTACGTCGGTGAGATACTGGAAGATTCACAGGTCACCAGCGATGGCTTGAGCATCAATGCCAGCGGCATTCCAAAGGAAATCCCGAGCGATCAGGATGAACTTTATGACCAGGCTGTTGCCTGGGTTACGGAGTCGAGAAAGGCATCAATATCAAGTGTGCAACGACAGCTCAGGATCGGGTATAACCGTGCGGCCCGCATCATCGAGGAGATGGAGGCCAGCGGTGTGGTGTCGCAACCCGAACATAATGGACAGCGTGAAGTGCTGGCGCCCCCGCCACCCAGAGATTAAATATGAAAGCCATTGTTAAAGTTGTTTTGCCCATGGGGCTCTTGCTCGCATCTGCACTCTATGCCAATGATTCCGGTCCGGCGCGCAGTGAACTCGAACAATTTGCCAGCGAACTGGAAAGGTTTCAGGCCGATTTTACCCAGACGGTAAAATCACAGGATGGACGTATCCAGGATCAGACGCAGGGTCAGGTCTGGCTGCAAAAACCGGACAAACTGCGCTGGGTGTATGCGGGTGAGTTCCCGGAAATCATCGTTGCCGATGGTAAAAACATCTGGGTCTACGATGAATCGCTGGAACAGGTAACGGTCAAGCCGCAATCGGAGCAGGCAACCAACTCGCCGTTGATGATACTGGCCGATGTCAGCCAGCTGGATGCGCAATTCCTGGTGACGGAGCTGGGTGAATTTGACGGCATGTCTTTGCTGGAATTAAAAAGCAGGGACAGTGAATCTGAGTTCGAGCGCATCCTGCTGGGAATGATCCCGGACGGGATTCGCATGATGGCCATGGAAGACGCTTTTGGGCAACGCACTGAAATTCAATTCGAAAATATTCTCATCAACCCGCCGGGCGACCCGGACTTATTCCATTTCACGCCGCCCGAGGGTACGGATGTCGTTGGAGTAGCCGCGTTACCCGACTGAAGTGGTACAATTCCGCCAAATTTAACCGACAGAAAATCCAATGCTTGATTCCCACATTTTAAGATATGACCTGGATGCCACCATCGCCGCCCTGAAGTCCCGCGGATACACTTTAGACGCCGCCGCATACGAAGCGCTGGAAGCGCGTCGTAAAACACTGCAAGTGGAGGTGGAGGAACTGCAGAGCCAGCGCAATTCGAGCGCAAAATCCATTGGACAGGCCAAGGCAAGAGGCGAGAACATACAGCCGTTACTGGCTGCGGTCGCGAAGCTGGGCGATGATCTCAAAGCTGTTGAGAGCCAGTTCAGGGAAGTTCGTGATCAACAGGCTGCCTGGTTGCTGGATATGCCCAATCTCGCGGCATCCGATGTACCGGTCGGGGCGGATGAGACCGAAAATGTCGAGCTGCGCCGATGGGGTCTGATCCCTGATTTCGATTTTAAACCCAGGGATCATGTAGAGCTGGGTGAATTGCATAAAATGATGGATGCGGAAGCAGCCGCAAGGCTCGCGGGCGCGCGTTTCACGTTGTTGAAAGCTTCTTTTGCGCGTCTGCACCGGGC
>DATCZY010000461.1:0-2453 GCA_036525655.1 Lysobacterales bacterium
ATAGTCCCGAGGTCACCAGGATATCTTTACCACGCTCACCGGCGGTCGCAACCGCCCGTCGCTCAACCAGGTTATCGACCACCAGCAACACGTATTGCTTACCGCCGCTTTCACTGAGCGCCGAAGGCGGCACCAGCACGCCGGCACGCCCGTTTGAGACCGTGTCACCTGACTCCTGAAAGGCAACTTTGACACCCATATCCGGCAGGATTCGCGGGTCCAGTTCATCGAAACCCACACGCACTTCAACCGTGGCCCGTTGCCGGTCAGCCGTTGGTATGATTGCGATGACACGGGCGGGTATCGTCCAGTCCGGGTAGGCGTCCAACGTGGCGACAACCTCCTGGCCGGGCTTGACCCGGTTGATGTAAGCCTCGTTGACGTCGATCTCGATTTCCAGCGAACTCATATCAACGATGGTGCCGATACCGGTGCGGGTGAATCCGCCACCGGCAGAATTTGGCGAAATCATTTCACCTGGCTGGGCGTTCTTCGCCACCACCACGCCCGCAAATGGCGCACGGATGACGGCGTCGTCCAACTGTTGCCGGTAGATATCCAGCTGTTTTTCGGCAACCCGCACATCCGCCTGCTTGCGTTCGAGTTGCGCCGCCAGCGATTCGGCCGCCGCCCGGGCGCGATCCATTTCAGCCTCGCTGGATAAACCCCGTTCAACCAGGTTACCCGTGCGTCTGAAGTTGGAACGGGCTTCATTCAGCAGCGCCTGGGTTTCCTTGACCGAGGTTTCAGCAGAACGCAGTTGAGCCTCCGCCAACGCGTAGCTGGTCGTGAGGTTGGAGTCGTCCAGTCGCGCCAGTACCTGGTCCTTTTCGACTTCCATGCCTTCTTCGATCAGGACGTCCACCACCTTGCCGGTGAATTTTGAAGAAACCGTCGCCTGCCGTCGTGCCGTCACGTACCCGGACGCATTCAAAACCGTACTGGCAGTCTGACTTGAAATTTCACGGGCGACCATGGTGCGTACTTCGGTGGTGGCATCCGGCTTCAAATATAACCAGGAACCCACTGCTGCCGCCGCTACGATGACAACAATCAGCAACAGCGCGCGCCGGGGACTGGATTCCTCTTCCGGTTCGCGTTCAATTTTCAGCTGGTCAAGCTTGCTCTGCATCATTGGTTTTTATCGGCAGGTTCGTTGATATTGAACGCGTCATTATACAGTCTGCGCCTCAAAGTCCGGGCGCAAATATCGTGGCGGGAGCCGTGATCATTCTTCTTTTTGTGCCTGGTCAACGAAGATAAGCTCATCGGTATTAAACCCGTACGATTGGGCTGTCGCGATCAGTTCATCGACGATGGCCTGGTCCAAAACGGGTGTTCTCGACAAAATCCACATATAGCTTGTGTCCGGCCCGACCACCAACGACCACTGGTAATTTTCCAGATCGAGTGCAATCACGTTATAGGCGCCATAGAAAGGTCCAAAAAACGACACTTTCAACATACCGGTTGTTTTGTCATCGACAAAATAGGCCTTGCCCTCGGCGTCTTCCCATTCATCCGCAGCGGTCTTGAAACCACGGTTGATTACACGCACACCGCCATCGTCGCGCAGGCTGTACTGGGCTGTAACATTGGATAAGCCACGTTCGAAAGGGTGATCCAGGCGGGCGATTTCGTACCACCTGCCCAGGTACTTTTCAATTTCGAAGCCGCGCACGGCTTCAACACCTTCAGGAATACCCAAACAACCACCCAGACCGATGGACAAAATCATGAACAGGCAGACTCGTTGCAAAGTTTTCAACATTTTTTCATCCTTGCGCTAACCGTTTACATTGTATCCCAATCACCTGCTGAAGACCCTTTTCAGCAGTTGATCAAATAAGTTTGCTTTGGGTATGTGCGTACGTATTCTCTCTTTCTTCGAACCGTCAATTTCAAACCGAATCTATTCTCGCACTTTTTGATTCTACCAGCTTGATATCCACTGTCTAAAAACCAGCGTGCTGACTCAGGCATCGTAACGTCGTTTCACTGCATCATAGTCAAATGCCAACTTACTCAACTTGCTTGATATCTATACAATATCTAAACTTTCTTTAAATTTAAATAAATTCGACAGCTTGATTCCGATCCTGATTCTTCCATTAAAGGCTAGATATACTCATAATAATACACAAGGTTATAAAATACTTCACCCATCAAAAAAAGTATCTTATGTGAATATATTTGCGAAAAGTACTTTACTTTACCTATACAAATACTATACAGTATGTCCAAGTTTTCGATGAAGAACATTATTGAATTCTTCATTTTTTAAGCAGGCGTCCTGAAAATTCAGTAACCGCCACCTTTAAACAGCGGAATTTACCGCACCGTCGCCAAGTGGCGACCAAAGAGAATCGAAGGAGTTAATTATGTTACGTAAAGGTTTATTTCTTACCACCGCCATGCTTTGCAGCCAACTGGTATCAGCAGATGCCAGGGTC
>DATCZY010000462.1:0-3731 GCA_036525655.1 Lysobacterales bacterium
GGTCACCGGCGACCGCCGCATCCGCGAGTTGACTGTCCATGAGTGACTCGGCTTGTTCAAACTGGCTGGAGAACAGGTGTTCGGCAACGGGTCCGGATACCATCGACTCCCAGAACCTGCGCCGGCGCGTCAGGTTCGGAATCCGTTCCTTAATTTTGTCGCGGTAGCTTCCGGCAAATTCGGCCAGCCTCCCGTAGGCGGCCGGAATCGTTGTTTCGAACCGTGCCTTGAGCATGCGCACCAGCAGGGGCGAGGTCCCGCCGCTCGAGATCGCGATCAGCAAAGGTGTGCGATCAACCACGGCCGGCATGATGAAATCACAGCCCTCCGTCTGGTCGCTGACATTGACCATGATGCCTGCGGCCGCCGCAAGTTCGCACAGGTTTTGGTTGACCGCGTCATCGCTGGAACAGCCAAACACGATCATGCAGCCGTTGAGGTCTTCCGCTTTCAGGGCTGTGGCCTGGTGGGTAAATTCAAAGGATTCGGCCAGGTGGGTCAATTCATCGCCAAGCTCCGGTGTAACGATGGTCAGGTCTGAACCGGCACGCAGCAACAGGTCGGCCTTGCGTGCCGCCGATACACCATTGCCAACAATCAGGGTGCGTTTTCCCCTGACATTCAGGAAAATGGGAAGATGTTCCATCTGGTGTCCTTCGTGGTTTTCTACTTTTGCAACTCGCCGGCCCAGCCGGTCATGGCAGCGCCCCAGTGAGTGGCCGTATTCGCATCGATATCCATGACCGTGAAACGATTGCCTTCACGAATGTGTATGCGCAATACGCGCATGCCATTTTCATAGGTGACATTTTCCAGCGTCACCTCCTTGCCATAGGGCGCACTGAACCTGTCCAGCCGGGTAACGGTTGATTCGATCATTTACCACCCTCACCAAAGGCCGCTTCCAGTTTCCACTCCCAGTTGCGCGGGGTATCGCGATAATCGGGCTTGACATCAAAATTAAGATATAACATGTGCTCCGAAGTCATTGCCCGGACCTTGTCGAGCAACTCGGGAAACGAATTGATTTCGGGGTTCTGGATGATGATGTCGCTAAGCTTGACTTCAATGGCTTTCATGGGTCTTGTCCTGGTCCGGTCTGTGTTTATTGTACGACTTTTAAATCTCGATGCGTTCGAAAAAGCGGGCGCGGTACAAAAGACGCTGTTGCCCCAGGCCGTCGCTGAATTCGGTTCTGTTGTGCAGGACATTATTGGAGATCAGCCCCTCACCGGCGCGCAGCCGGTAATGGAACACCGGAGCGTCTTTATCGTTGAGTATATGCGTCAAAAAATCACGCGCAGCCGTTGTTAAGGCATCGTCACGCCATAGGATGTTTTTCTTTCTTGCGCTGTAGCGCATGTGAATTTCACCGCGGGCGCCATAGGAAAACACGGGCCCGCTCGAGGCCGGTCGTATTTCACCCTCTGCGCCCATATTGGCAGGTATCGTCATGCAATCGGGATGTTCAAATGCGGTGATGAACTGCGGGTTTTCATCACGTAAACGGATGTAAGCCATGTCCGGGTCGAGCAATGCATTTTCGCCGCCACTCGCGGCAGCCCGCGCACAATGCAGGACGACCGCGTTGATCTGCCGGTCCCTGTCATTGTAATAACCGTCGGTGTGCCAGCTCAGACTGCGATTGGAATAAGGAACGTAATCCGTCCTGACACCTTCGGAGGCTACCGATAACTCCGCAACACCATCGGCATTCGCACACAGGTGATGGTCGAGCGTGGTCAAGCCAAACTCCCGCGCAAACGAAGCGACGGCAGCACGGCTGACCGATGGGTCCCGGCATTGGTAGATGGCCATGTTGGCGCGTTTGCAAGCCGTCTTGATCGCCGCTATGCCCGCCGCGCTCACACTGAGCAGACCGTCGATCGGTACAATAATTTCTTCCACGTTTTGAGGGCAGACACTTAACCTGGCCTTGCGCCATTCCCCATAACGGGATTTATCCCTTAAAAAGTCACTGCCAAGGTCGCTGATTTTCACAGTAACCAATCCTGCTGGAATTTAATTTGAATTTCAAATATCATGAAATTCTAATATAGCCAATATGTTAGGTGTTCGCTATCAGATTTTCATGAAAGCTCACACGCCGTTTCACAGCATTTTTTACTTGATTGGCTATACTTTAGGTATGCTCCTGTTAGCAATTCCAGCGTAGAAAACCCTAACAGTATCAGCGTTCCTTTTTACATTTTTGTGGAGCCGTCATGACGAAAAAAACACACCCTACCCCGTTACTGGATGAACTCAAGGGCGGTCCTTGGCCAAGTTTTGTTGAAGGGCTTCAACGACTGGCGGAGGACGGTGACAAGCCAAACGCCAACATGATGAAAGACCTGATGGGTCAACTCGAACATTCCTACGAAAACCGCAAGGGCTACTGGAAAGGCGGCACTGTCAGCGTATTTGGATATGGTGGTGGTGTCATCCCCCGCTTCTCGGAAGTGGCGGAAAAATTTCCGGAGTCCTCGGAATTTCACACGCTGCGGGTCCAGCCACCCGCCGGTATGCATTATTCGACCAAGTTGTTGCGCGACATGTGTGACATCTGGGAAGAACACGGTTCCGGGCTCATTGCCCTGCATGGCCAGTCCGGCGACATCATGTTCCAGGGCTGCAAGACCGACAAGGTTCAACCGGCCTTCGATGAACTGAACAAGATCGGCCTGGACCTCGGCGGCGCGGGACCGGCTCTGCGCACCTCGATGAGTTGTGTCGGCCATGCCCGCTGCGAGCAGTCCTGCTACGATGAAGTCAAAGCACACCGCGGCATCATCAACAACCTGCTCGACGAGATGCATCGTCCGGCATTGCCTTACAAGTTCAAATTCAAATTCTCGGGTTGCCCGAACGATTGCGTCAACGCCATCCATCGCGCGGATTTCGCCGTGATCGGCACCTGGCGTGACGACATGCAGGTCGACCAGGAAGAGGTCAAGAAACACGTCGCCAAGGTCGGTCGCAAACAGATGATCGACACGGTCATCTCGCACTGCCCGACGCGCGCCCTGAGTCTGAACGATGACGATACGCTCGATGTCGACAACAAGAGCTGTGTGCGTTGCATGCACTGCATCAATGTCATGACCAAGGCCCTGTCACCCGGCAAGGACCGTGGCGTTACCGTGCTCATAGGCGGCAAGCGCTCGCTCAAGATCGGTGATCAGATGGGTACGGTCATCATCCCGTTCATGAAACTCGAGAGCGAAGAGGATTACGAAAAGCTGACCGGGTTCACCGAAGAGGTGGTCGACTTCTTTGCAGAAAACGCGCTTGAACACGAGCGCATTGGCGAAACCATCGATCGCATCGGTCTGGCCAACTTTCTTGAAGCGCTGGATATCCCGGTTGACCCCAACATGGTCAATCACCCGCGCACCAGTTCTTACGTGCGTACCGATGACTGGGACATAGAAGCCGCCAAGTGGTTCGAACATAAGCAGGCCAAGGCCGCCGCCAAATAGCATGTATGACGCGAAGAGCAAGAGGAATCAGCAATGAATGAAGCAGTAACCCCACGCAGACCGGATGAACACGGTGTTCCGGATCCTTTTCCCTACATGCACCCGACACTCAAGGCCAACTACGGCAACTGGGCCTGGCATGACCGGCCAAGACCCGGTGTGTTGCATCACGTGGCCAAGAACGGTGACGAGGTCTGGACGGTTCGTGCCGGTACACAGCGGCAGATGGACGTTTTTACGATCCGCAAA
>DATCZY010000463.1:0-2212 GCA_036525655.1 Lysobacterales bacterium
ACTTCGTGGATGCGTTGATAGGCGGCTTCGAGTATCTCGGGGCTTTCCTTGTAGGAGGCGATGGGTATGGCGCGGCCGGTTTTGAATATGAAATGCAGCAGCGGCATCTTGAAGATTTTGTGGTACATCACAAAGCGCACCGGGCGCCTGACCATACCGCCGATGATCAGCGGATCAACGAAGCTGACGTGGTTGGCCGCGACGATGACCGGACCGGATTCGGGGATATTTTCCATGCCCCTGACCTCGACCCGGTAAATGGTGTGTATCAATATCCAGACCAGGAAGCGCATCAGGAACTCGGGCACCAGGCTGAAGATGTAGATGGCCACCACCAGGTTGAGTATGGCCGTGAACAAAAACAGTTGCGGGATCGAGAAACCGGCCCTGCCCAGTAGAATCATCGCGATAAAGGCTGCGATTACCATGAACAGCGCATTGAGTATATTGTTGCCGGCAATGACGCGTGAGCGGTGGCTCGGCGTGGTGCGTTGCTGCACCAGCGCGTACAGGGGCACGATGTAAAAGCCGCTGAATACACCGATCATGACCAGGTCAAATACGATACGCCAATTGCCCCCTATGGAGAACCAGTGGAGCAGGCCCGTATACGTCACGAGGGTCTCGGGGCTGGCAAAATACATATCGATGCCAAAGAAGGTCAGCCCCATCGAGCCGAGCGGCACCAGTCCTATTTCAACCTGTCCGCTGGACAGCTTTTCACACAATAATGAGCCGGTACTGATACCGACGATGAACATCGCCAGCAGCGTGGACATCAGTTTTTCATCACCGCCGAGGGTGTTCTCTGAAAAACTGGGAATCTGCACGAGGAAGGTTGCGCCAAAAAACCAGAACCATGAAATACCCAGCACGCTGTTGAGTACGACGCGGTTCTCGCGGATGAAAGTGATGTTTCTGATCGTTTCGGTGATGAAGTTCCAATTGATCTTCAGATCCGGGGCGACGGCCTTTGCCTCCGGGATACCACGGCTGGCAATGTAGCCGGCGATGGCTACCAGCAATGCCGTGCCGCTGACCCATACGGGCCAATCGGCGTCGATACCCATCAGGAGCGGGCCCGCGATGGTGCCCGCCAGGATGGCCACAAAAGTGCCCATTTCAACCAGGGCATTACCTCCGATCAACTCACCGCGGTGGAGCACCTGGGGGATGATGCTGTACTTGAGGGGGCCGAACATGGTCGACTGGAAACCGAGTAAAAACAGCACGGCGAGTAACAGCGGCAGGCTGCTGAGCCAGAAGCCCAGCGTGGCGGCCAGCATGATGAAAACTTCAAAAAGCTTGATGTACCTGATCTGGACCGATTTCTCATACTTGTCGGCAAACTGCCCGAACATGGCCGAGAACAGGAAGAACGGCAGAATAAAGGCCATCGCACTGAGATTGACGATCTGGTTGGTGTTGAGACCGGCAAGCTCCGCGCTGTTAAAGACCAGCATGGCCGCCAGTCCGTTTTTGAAAATATTGTCGTTGAAGGCCCCGAGGGCCCCGGTCACGAAGAACGGCCCGAAGCGCCGTTCTGTCAGCAGTTTGAATTGCGAGTGATCCGACACGTTCCCTCTACGCGGCGATCTGGGTCAGAACGCCGGCGATGGTGGCTGTCATCATGGTGGCAAGTGTGCCGCCGAGCACCGCGCGCAAACCGAGGCGGGCAATGTCGGAGCGGCGGTTGGGCGCCAGCCCGCCGATGCCGCCGAGTTGTATGGCAATGGATGAAAAGTTGGCAAAACCGCACAGCGCATAGGTCGAGATCAGGACGGAATGCTGTGACAGCGTGTCCTTGATCTGCCCCAGGTGCAGGTAGGCGACGAACTCGTTGATGACGATTTTCTCACCGATCAGACCACCGACGATGGTCGCTTCACTCCATGGAACGCCGATGATCCAGGCCAGCGGTGAAAGGATGTAACCCAGGATCAGCGACATGCTGAGCTCCTGGCCGGTCAGGGTTTCCAGACCGGTCACCTGGCCGACCCAAGCCAGCGGGTAGTTGATCATGGTGATGAGGGCAAAAAACGCCAGCAACATACCGGCCACGTTGAGTGAAAGCTTGACACCGTCGGCCGCGCCATTGGCTGCCGCCTCGATGACGTTGGTCGCCGTTCTTTCGATATCGAGGTGTACCGTGCCCTTGGTCAGGGATTCCTCGGTTTCCGGTCTCAGCAGTTTGGCAATGACGATGGTTGCC
>DATCZY010000464.1:0-2208 GCA_036525655.1 Lysobacterales bacterium
GGATGATCACCGACCTGGTGGCCGAAGGCGGTTTTCCACCGCTGGTGCTCCAGCCGATCAATTTTGATCAGATTTATGCACAACGCATGCGCGAAGCGCAGGCGAGTGCAGCCGAAAGCATGGAAGTTCAGGGAAACGCCTGATCTGATGGTGGGTCCAAAAATTGCTGTGCTGGGCGCCGGTTCCTGGGGGACCGCCCTGGCTTTGCAACTGGACCGTAGCGGTTCCCGCAGTATTCTGTGGGACCGTGATACTGGCAATCTGGAGAAAGTCCGGGCAACACGTCTTAACCAGCGTTACCTGCCGGGAATACACGTGCCGGAATCCATCGTTATCGAGAACGACATGCTGGCCGCGGTAGAAGCGGCGGACCATGTGCTGGTAGCGACGCCGAGCTATGCTTTCGCGTCGGTCATGAAGAGCATCGCCGAGGTTATTGAGCCCGGGCAAGGGGTGGCCTGGGCCTGCAAGGGCTTTGAACCGGGCAGCGGGCGTTTATTGCATCAGGTTGCACTGGAAGTTTTACCACAAAATACCCCGCTGGCCATCGTGACCGGCCCATCATTTGCAAAAGAAGTGGCGATGAACCTGCCCACTGCAGTAACGGTGGCGGGTACCGACGGTGCATTTACAAAGGTTATGGCAAGCGCCCTGCACGGAGGGCGTTTCCGCGCTTATACCAGTGAAGACATGATTGGTGCGGAGTTGGGTGGTGCGGTCAAGAACGTCATGGCGGTTGCCACGGGCATCTGTGATGGCATGGAGCTGGGTGATAACGCCCGGGCCGCCTTGATTACCCGCGGGTTGGCAGAAATGATGCGCCTTGGTGCAGCGTTAAGTGCAAAGCCGGAAACACTGATGGGCCTGGCGGGTGCAGGTGATTTGATATTGACCTGCACCGGCGATCTGTCCCGCAACCGGCGACTGGGTCTGAAGCTCGGCAAAGGGAAAACGCTTGAGCAGGCGCTTGAGGAAATCGGCCAGGTGGTGGAAGGTGTTAACAGTGCCGCCGAAGTTCAGCGTCTGGCTATCCAGCACAACGTCAACATGCCAATTACCGAGCAGGTTAACGGAATCATCCATTATGGCTGGGACCCGGCGGAAGGTGTAGCCACCTTGATGGCCAGGGAGCAGAAAGCGGAGTACGGCGACTAGGGAGCCCTGCCTGGTGATCGCTTTATCACCTTGAGATTTATCAACGCCCGCTTTCGAAACCCAGTTGTCGCCAGGCTTCATACAAGCCTATCGCCACCGTGTTCGACAGGTTAAGACTGCGTGAAGCGTCGGCCATCGGCAGTCGTAGACAATGTTCAGAACCTGCCTCAACCAGAACGGACTCAGGTAGTCCCCGGGTTTCAGGCCCGAACAGCAAACCATCACCTTGACCGAAATCAGCCTGGCTGTAGGGTTTTTGTGCGCGTGTACTGAACGCCCATATCCTCATTTCCGGGTATTCGCTTCTGAATGCATTCCAACTTGCATACTGCTTGACCCGCGCCATTTCTGCATAGTCGAGTCCTGCCCTTTTGACGCGGGCATTGTCCAGTTGAAACCCAAGCGGTCCCACCAGGTGTAGTCCGGCACCGGTATTGGCGCACAGTCGTATTATGTTTCCTGTGTTGGGTGGGATTTCAGGCTGGTAAAGGATGATATGCAGCATATGACGGCGTCTTGAATGAGAGGGAAAAGGACCTGCCGGTTTACACGGCAAATCCTTGAGTATAACGCCAAACTATTAAATCAATCTTCAGTGATGCGTGGTTTTCGATCATGAAGACCTGGTGTTTCGAACCTTTCCATTCCCAGGTCACGCTATCGGCACCTTGTTGAATAATTACGCTACCTTCGCAAGCCTCGTCACTGTCACAAACGTGTTCCACGGCACTTGCCATCAAATGCTTTTAATACGGGGCATCGTGTTCGAAATTCATTTCAGGCAGGTTTCCGTTCGAGTAAATCTCTAAACCACCAGCGCTACGCAGAATACCAATTATCCTGCCAGCGACGGTCTCAATGGTCGGGCTTCACGGATGGCCAGCGTGCTGATGTCGGCTTCAGGCATTGCAAAGATTTCGGTTTCCAGCAAAATTATCAGTTTCTCAAAAGCGTCTGCCTCGTCGTCACTGAAGGATAAAAGTGTGAACACAATGAGGGCAAAAACAGTTCGAAAATAGTCCTGCATGATCGAATCTCAGGGTTTTTTAAATT
>DATCZY010000465.1:0-3408 GCA_036525655.1 Lysobacterales bacterium
GGGCCCGCTGCATCGGGTTACGTGTCTGGAACGCCGCCACCGATGTCCAGCCGTTTTCCAGGAACATCGCACGCGCCTGCGCCGGGCGGATGTATAGTTCCGGATATTTTTCCGGGTACTCGCCTTCGGAAATACAGGTCACACGGCCGGCCAGGTTGATCTCGCCCTGTTCCATCACCTTTTTGACGCCGGGGTGCGCGGTGTCGGTGGTGCGGTAGACCTGCTCGCACTCGACGACCTTTTCCGGCGCATATTTTTCGGTGACTTCCAGCATGGCGAGTATTTCACCGCTTTGGCCATCGGTCAGCGCCACCTCCTCTTCGATGTGGATGCTGTCCGCTAGCGTTTTGTCACAGGAAAGCGTGATGGGTATCGGCCAGAACACGCCGTTTTTGAGCTTCATGTCAAAACAGACCCTGCGCCAGTTGCCCTTGCCCATGAAGCCGTCGAGCGGTGTATAGGCGCCCATGGCCATCATTAGAACGTCCGATACCTCACGTGTCGTCATCGGCACCTTGGTTAAACCCTGGGCACGGGCGAGCAGTTCGGCACGCTGGGATTTTGGTGCAAGCAGTGCTTTGAGCCCACTGCCACCGTGCGGCGCTACCAGTTTTGACATGATTCCAACCTCCTTAAGGGAGTGACAGGTTCGATTGCTTAAACCCAATCCAGTTTTTGCGCACTCCTGGTGCGCGCAGAACTATTATTAGATTAAACCCGCAGGGCTTTAGTTACCACGGGCTTTTCTCACATATTTTTGCCTGTGGGGTATGACCCCGCGCACCCCGCCCTGGGGGTTTTCAATGTCGCCCTTGTACCTTGGGATCATGTGGATGTGCAGATGCGGAATGGATTGGCCTGCCGCTTCGCCGATATTGACACCGACGTTGTAGGCATCGGGCTTGAAGTCCCTGTCGATGATGGTTTTCATTTCATCGACCAGCGCCCAGATGGCCGCTTTCTCTTCCGCTGTTGCCTGAAAGTATTCGGCAATGTGGCGGTGGGTAATCACCAGGCAATGGCCCGGGTTGACCGGATAGCTGTCATAGTGGGCAAATGCCAGCTCGTTTTTTATAACGATTTTGGGCTTTCCACAGAAAGGACAATCTTGGTGATCGGACATGTCAGGGCCTGTTAAACCAAATTACGTTCAGAAAGGTATTTTTCAACGTCGTAAATGTCGAACGCACTAAACGGTTGTTTTCTCAATTAAACACTGGGATACTGTTTAAATTAACAAATCATAATGTTAGGCGGATAGTGTCGCGTATGGTAATGATTCAAAATCACGTTTTCAACGAATAACTCCCGAGGAGGCCCGCTTTCATGTTCACCATTAACCCCTTCTCCCAACTTTCGGGACTCGTATCTCCCCTGGCCATGCAGTTGTATGTCATCTTGATGGTTCTCCTCGTCGCAGGCGGCACCATCTTGGACGTGATACATAAGCAAAGCGCCAAGTATTTCTTTAAAAATGCGGAAAAGGCCAAGACCCGTGCAACCCGCTCAGTTTCCGGCGCCGAAAAGGTCTCCATAGCCGTCCAGACCATTGCGGTGGACGTACTGGCTTCAGGGGAGTTCTGTAATCAGCGCCGCCGGGTTGCCCACCTGCTTACCATGTACGGTTTTATCCTGTTTGCCGCCACCACTGCCATCATGATATTTGGCTATGCGGATTCCGCGACGCCCGCAACCCTGCCACTGCTGTGGCATCTGGGCGCCCTGATGCTGTGCGGTGGCGGTTACTGGTTCTGGTTTTATATCCGGGTTGACGTTGCCGCAGAAGGTAACCCGTGGTACCGCGTGATACCTGCCGACCTGTTCGTCCTGTCGCTGCTTGCGACGGCGACATTTGCGTTGATCTGGTCTTTTTTCCAGGCGGTTGGCGCAACCGGATTGTCCCGGTTTTTCTTCGTTTTATTCATCTTCGCCAGCACCGTGCTGTTCGGAAGTGTGTTGTGGTCGAAATTCGCCCACATGTTTTTTAAACCCGCCGCGGCTTTTCAGAAACGCGTCGCCAAGGCGGACGGTTCCAGGGACGGCTTGCCGCCACCTGCAGATAAACCCAAGCAGTTTGGCCTTGGTATCAAGCGGCTATTGCCCAAAAACTACTAAATACTCAACAATGACTCATTGATTCGTACAATCTTTGGTCCTGAATGCTGGAGAAGAAATAACATGCCAACATTTGTTTATATGACCCGCTGCGATGGATGCGGACATTGTGTCGATATCTGCCCGTCCGACATCATGCACATCGACAAGAAACTCCGACGTGCCACCAACATTGAACCCAATATGTGCTGGGAATGTTATTCCTGTGTGAAAGCCTGCCCGATGAATGCCATCGATGTGCGCGGGTATGCTGATTTCGCGCCGCTCGGCCATAGTGTCAGGGTGCTTCGCGAAGAGGAAAAAGGCACCATTTCCTGGCGAATCAGGTTCCGTGACGGTCGCGAGAAAAACTTCGTTTCACCCATCTGTACCGCAAAATGGGGAGAGAAAATTGAAGACCTTGCCACTTTGCCTGTCCCGGATGAAGCGGCATTGAACTCCCAATTGCTCTGCTATGAACCGGAAGTGCTGGGCTACGAAGGCGGCTTGCGAAAACTGCCGGGCAAATTCAAGCAGGGAGTATATTACTGATGAGCATCAAAACAGTTTATGAAGATTGCGATATCCTCGTCGTCGGCGGGGGTATGGGTGGCACGGGTGCTGCCTACGAATCCAGGTACTGGGGTCGCGACCTGAAGATCGTTGTCGCCGAAAAAGCCAATATTGACCGCTCCGGCGCAGTCGCCCAGGGTCTTTACGCCATCAATTGCTACATGGGCACCCAGTGGGGTGAAAATAACCCCGAGGATCACGTGCGCTACGCGCGTAACGACCTGATGGGGCTGGTGCGCGAGGATCTTGCTTTCGACATGGCACGCCATGTCGACTCGGCAGTGCACAAATTTGAAGAATGGGGCCTGCCGTTCATGCGCGACCCCAAGACCGGACGCTACCAGCGCGAGGGCAAGTGGCAGATCATGATCCACGGCGAAAGCTACAAGCCCATCGTTGCGGACGCCGCGCGCAAATCCGCGGATAAAATTTACAACCGCATCATGGTGACCCACCTGCTGATGGACGAAGCCAAGCCCAACCGTGTCGGTGGCGCGGTCGGTTTCAATGTCCGTACCGGCGCTTTCCATGTGTTCCGCGCCAAGGCGGTTATCGTCAGCGCGGGCGGGGCCTCGCATATCTTCAAACCGCGTTCGGTGGGTGAAGGCATGGGACGGACCTGGTATGCGCCGTGGAGCAGTGGTTCTGCGTATGCGTTGGCGATCCAGGCCGGCGCCAAAATGACGCAGATGGAGAACCGTATCGTACTGGCCAGATTCAAAGACGGTTACGGTCCGGTCG
>DATCZY010000466.1:0-2588 GCA_036525655.1 Lysobacterales bacterium
TTACGGGGACCATCAAAGGTGGGCTTGAAGTAGAGATGTCCAGTTTGCGCGCGTTCTGTCCGGCTTCCCAGATCGATATCAATTATGTCGAAGACCTGGAAGCCTTCGTTGGTGAACGGCTGGCTTTCCTGATCACCAAATTTGAAGGTGGCCGGCACCCCAACCTGGTGGTCTCACGCCGGGCTTTACTCGAAGTGGAACAGCAAGCCCGGGCTACGGAAACCCGCGCCCATCTGGAAGTAGGCGCTGTGGTGCAGGGCAAAGTCAGCTCGCTCAAGGAGTTTGGTGCCTTTATCGATTTGGGTGGCGTGGAGGGTATGATCCATATCAGCGAACTCGCCTTCGGCCGGGTTGAACACCCGCAGGATATCCTTTCGGTCGGGCAGCAGGTCGAGGTCTCGGTACTCAGGATCGAGAAAACAGACAATCCCAGACACCCGGAACGCATCGCCCTGTCGATGCGTGCCCTGGAGCCAGACCCCTGGCGGGATGTGCTGACCGACTACCCGGTAGGCGCCCAGGTACAGGGAACCGTAAGTCGGGTAGAGCCTTTTGGCGCTTTCATCGAACTCGCACCCGGGATAGACGGATTGGCGCATATCAGTGAGCTGGAAGCCGGCCGCCGGATCAACCATCCACGGGAGGTCGTGAGTGTGGGTGACCAGGTGCAGGCAAGGGTACTCAGCGTGGACATGGAAAAGCACCGGATTGGTCTATCGCTGGACAAAAAACATGAGGGTGAAGAAAGCGCCGGGCCCGAAGTCAATGCGGCAGATTACGTCAAGCCCAAATGGAGCCCTGGCACCTTCGGTGATCTACTCAATGAGAGCAGGAAAAAACAGAAATAAGAGCGGATAGGCAAGGGTTTACCAAAGGAAACCCTGGATTAAGAAGCTGATGATACTGATCGGTCCGGAGAGCGCGGACCCGGAACCGAAAGCGGACGAGAGCGCGGACAGCCACACCTTAAAAACCACACCTGAACATGGCCATCAATGCGGCTTATTGCAAATGGACAGGTACAGGAAGATATGGGTGTCCGGCCTTGGTGGGCCTTACTCTCTAGAGCAAAGCGCGCAGGTATTCCAGCCACTCCGGCTTCCACTTCAGCACCGCTGCCGCAGCCGCGGCGCCCAGCAGTCCTGCCCAGAGCAGCCTGACCGGCCAGCGTCGTACCGGCTGGCTGACCGCCTCGGCAGTCAAAATACGCTCGGGCCGCAGACCGGGCGCCTGTAGCATCCAGCGGCAGGTGCCGATACGGATTTCATCACCGGAGCCTAGTAGCGTTTCAGTCACGGGTTCACCGTTGAGTAATGTGCCCATCTTTGAACCCAGGTCCTTCAGCTGCAGCGATTTGCCGTCGAGCAGGAGGATTTCGGCGTGCCGCGCAGCGACACCCGGTTCATCGAGATGCACATCACAGTCTTCGGAAGACCCCAGCACGATCGATTCCGCGAACGGAAATGACTGGTTGATCACGCTGCCTGAAGTACCTTTCAGTTTGTAAACACTCATACGCTGTTATCCAAAATCCTCAGTGATCCGGGTTTCTTTCCGCCTCGTTGAAGACCAGAACCTCCCTTAAAACGGTCGTGGCGTAGGACCCGGGCGGCAGCGCGAAAACCAGCGCCAGGTCGCCACCGTCAAAATGCCATTCCAGGCCCGCCGGATACAGACGCAGCGCCCTTCGGCTGGCCTCGACCCTGTGCGCTTTCAACACTTCCGTCAGTTGCGGCCAGTTGCCGATCACCGCCAATTCCAGTTCCGCCGCAAGCCCGCCCGGTTGCGTGCCTTTTTCGCCCGGCATGGGGCCCGTTGGATGTATATCGAGACGGCGGACGCGATCTTCAATCTCCGCATCCGGTTTTTCAACCGGGAAAATGGACTGGGTGCCATCCAGCATCGCCAGCTCGCCATCGATGATCATGCTCCAGTCACCCCTGCGCACCCGCTCTGCCAACACCTGGTTGAACAAAAAGCTGCGTATGGCCGAAAGGTAAATGCTCTTCTTGTTGTGTGGCAAACGGGTATTGTTTTGCAACAAACGCAGGCCCTTTTCCACGTTTTGGCCGCCGTGTCCGAAACGCTGCGGTCCAAAGTAGTTGGGCACGCCGGTTGCGCGGATCTGCTCCAGGCGGCGGGTCGTTTGTTCCTGGTCACCTTCGAAATGGCGGATCTTCAGGTGGAAACGGTTGCCGTCGAGGGTGCCGCGTTTCAGTTTGCGCGTGTGGTGGCGGGCCTCCAGGACCCTGACGTCTTCGATAACGGCTTTTTCAAGGGCTTCGGATGTTCCCGCACTGGCCGGAACGGAAAACCACTGCCGGGTCACTGCGTGGCGGTCTTTAAGTCCGGCGTAACCGACATCGCGCGCTGCACAAGCCGCCGCCCAAGCCAATTCTTTTGCTACCCAATCGGTATTGGCGGAGCGTTTCTCCACCCATAACCAGAGGTGGCTGCCTTCGCCCTCGGGAAGCACCCGCGCGACTTCTTCAACCACGAAGTCTTGCGGGCAACTGCGGATGATCCCCTGCGCCTGCGGGGCGCCCAGGAAATACGGCCACTCCGGATCTGCGAACACCTACCAGCCC
>DATCZY010000467.1:0-2184 GCA_036525655.1 Lysobacterales bacterium
TGTTGACGAACTGGGTCAGCACGATGTTGACCTGTTCCAGGTGCTCGGATACCGAGCGGTTCAAAAGACGATCGGAGTCTATATCCGCCATGGCCACCTGCGCCGCACCTGCGGGCGCAACGGGTTCATTGCTGACTTCCGGCCCGCCATTGCGGCCCAGCGTAAATGCCAGCACCGCCACCAGGGCAATCGAAAGCGCACCGGCCAGGCTGATCCGGGGTTGCACGAAGGAGGCTAACCAGTGGTTCAGACGGCTGCCGGACTTTGCTTCTTCAGCACCCAGTTGTGGTGATATCCGTTGCCATACTTCGGCGCCGTAATCATCGCCGCGCTGCGGTGGTTGATAGGCATCGGCCAGCTTGAGCTCGGCGCTCAAGGCGTCGTAACGGGCCGAAAGCTCTGCCGATTCGGCAACCTTCGCGGCCAGGGCCGGGTCGTCATGTTCGCCGTAAAAAAGCAATATCAGGTCTTCATCAGTGATCATTTTCATGTCGCCACCAGTGGTCTTAAAGCAATGCGCATTTTCTTGACTGCGCGAAAAATATTCTGTTTGCAGGCGCCCGTGGTTGTTTGCATGATGCGGGCGACCTCCTCGATGGAATGGCCTTCGTAATGTTTGAGCAGCAGGGCAGTGCGCTCCGCCTCACTCAGGTCCATCATGGCCGCCTTCGTTTGCCTGCTGATGTCTATCTGCGTGCCGGTATCCGCTGTCTCGCCCGCCGCAGCAGTCGTTTCCCATTCCGGTTCCGGGCTCTCAAACTGTTTGCGCCTGATGTGTTTTCTCAGGTAGTCCATGGCCGTATTGACGGTGATACGGTGCAGCCAGGATTTAAAGCTGGCATCCATCCTGAATTCGCCAATATTTCGCCATGCCTTGATGAACGCTTCCTGCACGATATCTTCGGCGGCATTTTCATCACCACTCAGACGCCAGGCCAGGCGAAACATCGAATGGCTGTGCTCCAGCACCAGTTCACGGAACGCTGAGCGGTCCCCTGCTGCTGCCTTGCGGATGATTATTTGCTCGATTTGGCTCATTTCAAAAGTATAGACGGGAGGGCCACAGCTTAGGTTAGCCGGCTTATGCAAAAAAATATTTCTCAGAACAACAAGGCCAGGATACGGCGCCTGCCCTCAGACCTGAAGCTGGCCACGAGCAAAACCCCGGTTTACATAGAAGGGCTATCGTTACCTGCGTCGTAAATGGCTTTTCCATCGTACTGAATCGGTCATAATGGCTCATCTGTCCAGAGGTACGTTATGCACGCAGACTACTCCATTGCTGAAGTGTCACCCTTATCAATTGCTCATGCACTGCACGGGAGTTCTCATTGAGCACATCATTCCTGGTATGGTCCATGCTGTTCGGCTCGGTTGGACTTGGCTTTTTTATTTACGGCAAACGACAGAGCGCGATTTCCCCCATGGCCTGCGGTCTGGCGCTGATGATCTACCCGTACTTTGTCTCGAGTGTCATTGTGCTGGTCATCATTGGCCTTGTACTCATGGTGCTGCCCTACTTTCTGAGCCAGGGCCTGTTAACACCATGCGGTTACCCATCGACATCCGCAACACGTAAACAGTATTTCACGAACGCAATGTAAGTCTCAGGCAACGACCCCGAACAATCGACCGACACCCGCTGTCAGCGCCATTGCCAACGCACCCCAAAAAGTCACCCTGATGGCGCCGGCGGTGACCGCCGCGCCGCCGGTACGCGCTGCAAGACCGCCAAGAAAGGCCAAAAAGACCAGTGATGAGACCGCCACAGCAGGTATCAGGCGCGGACCCGGCAATGCCCATGCCACCACCAGTGGCAATATCGCGCCGGCAATGAATGTGCCCGCTGAAGAAAATGCAGCCTGGACGGGCCTGGCGCTGACGACTTCGGAAATGCCGATTTCATCCCGGGCATGCGCCCCTAACGCATCGTGTGCCATCAACTGGTCGGCGACCTGTTGTGCCAGGGCGGGGTCCAGGCCCCGGCCTTCGTATATTCCCGCAAGTTCGTCCCTTTCGAACTCGAAGTTCTGTTCCAGGGAGAGTTTTTCCAGCTCCAGGTCGGCATTCTCGGTATCCGCCTGGGAACTGACGGAGACGTATTCGCCCGCCGCCATGGACATCGCCCCTGCCACCAGCCCGGCAACACCCGCAAGGAGGATGCTGTTGTGCGAAGTGCTCGCC